>JAWBNY010000136.1:0-3681 GCA_038826985.1 Bathyarchaeia archaeon
AGTATCGGAGGAACTATAACTGACATGGCAAAGCTGGTAGCTAGGTTGATCCCTATTGCTGCTCCTACAAGTCTTGGTGAGGTGATATCTACTATGAATGCGTCTGAGGTAGCGAGCAGACCAAACCAGGCAAAACCATTGATTACGCAGAGTAGGTACAGTGGGATACCGTTAAAGAATCTTAAACCTAGTACGGAAACAGACTGAACTACTACTAGAATTCCAATAACTTTTATTCTTCCAATGAGATCTGAAAGGAGCCCGGACAAAGGGCCGCTCACGATACCCGCGACCTGTAATGAGGAGTACAAGACGGTGGCTTCTAGGTATGTTGTTCCTTTTGCCTCTTGAAAGTACTTTGTTGCAAAAGATTGTACTCCCCTAAGAGTTATAGAGTAGATGGCGCCTGAAAGAATTAGGGTCAACGGATCTATCAGGTCTCTAATGTTTTCTCTGGAGCTTGGTGCAGGCTTTAGTGTAACCTCTTCAAGAAATATCCAGAGAAGACCTGCAAGAATGAAGCCTATGCTTGAAAACATCAAGAAGGAGTAGCGCCATCCATGGTTCTCTGTTAGGAGACCTATGATGGGTGGAGCTAAGAATGAACCCACAGAACCGCCGGCTTGATGATATCCCATTGCTTGTCCTCTTTTCTCTTGATATAGGTCTGATAGGAAATGTATCCCCAAAGGATGATATGTACTCCAGCCTATTCCTGCAATGAATAGAAGCGTGGTCAGTGAAAACACACTCTGTGAGAGGCTTATTGTCGCAAAAGCGCCCGAGTTGATTACGAAACCTAGACAAAGGAGTTTTTTTCTACTAATTCGTCTTGAAAGAATGCCAAACAGCGTTTGGAGAAGCGAGGAAGATACATTGAAGATCGCTAAGATAATTCCCATATCGAAGTTGGTCAGACCGTACTCTAAAGCCACCTTAGGCAGCACCAAAGGTAAGAGTAACTGATACATGTGACTGGTAGCGTGTGCATATACAATGAGAGCTAAAGACACTCTCTTGGATCTTGGTGACAACATTTCCCTTAGCCTATCTGGTTGAGAGGAGCAAGATCATCCAAGTTCATATTTAAGTGCATGTGAGCGGTACAATCTTCGTGTGAGAGAATGTCGAATGAACTTCAGGGATATCATGGTTCTGTATTGAACTTACTCATTAACGCTGGTGTGACTGTTGGAGATTTGATTAGGGTAATTAGGGACGGGGAGGTTTTCGAAGGCGTATTAATGCCACGGTATGAACTGGCGGATGAGAACCACATTGTTCTTAAACTGTGGAATGGATACAATATTGGTATCCGTATATCGGACACTATTTTGGTTGAGAAGATAGGTGAAGGTACGAAACCGGCATATACCTTCTCAACTCCGCCTGAAAAAAGTGTCGGCCTTCCAACCGTAGCAATAATAAGTACCGGTGGGACGATTGCAAGTAGAGTTGACTACCACACTGGTGCTGTCAGACCTGCTCTGACGGCTGGCGATTTGGCTAGCATTGTGCCAGAACTGTCAGAGGTGGCTGAAGTTAAAGCTCATATTCTCTTCAGTCTTCTAAGCGAGAACGTTTACCCTACGCATTGGAGTAGAATAGCCGAGGCTGCCGCGAAGCTCATTAACACAGGAGTTGATGGGATAGTGATCTGTCACGGGACAGATACATTGGGTTACACCGCTGCAGCCCTAAGCTTCGCTCTTCAGAACCTTTCCATACCTGTAATCCTCGTAGGGTCACAACGGTCCTCAGACCGCCCAAGCTCTGACGCCTACTTGAACCTATTCAATGCTGTGTTTGCGGCAGGAAACCTACCGTTCGCTGGTGTTATGGTGGGTATGCATGAAAATATCTCTGACACAGCAACGTTGCTCCATTTAGGTACCAAGGTTAGAAAATGTCACACCAGCAGACGAGACGCATTTCGCTCTATTAACGCTTCACCGCTTGCTCGCGTTGAAGACAGGAAGATAACCGTTTTCAATACGTCGCTTCCCCCTAGAAGGAAGGATCGCACAGTTGAGCTCAGACCAAACTTTGATGATAATGTAGCTCTATTAAAGTTCCACCCAGGTTTCCGACCGGAGATCTTGAGTTGGTTTGTCCAGGCAGGTTACAAAGGATTAATACTGGAAGGCACAGGGTTAGGCCATGTAGCTATGTGCCTTGTTGATGAGGTTCGCAAGGCTGTAGAAAAAGGATGCGTCTTAGCTATGACCTCTCAGTGTATATGGGGAAGGGTGAACATGAATGTATATGATTCAGGAATATATCTTCAGAGAGCAGGCGTAATCCCTCTGGAAGACATGCTACCTGAGACTGCCCTTGTAAAGATGATGTGGTGCTTTGGTCAAGAGAAGGAACGAGATGAAGTTATACGTTTAATGAGAAAGAACCTTGCTGGAGAAATATCTTCGCGCACACTACCTTTGGAGATGGGTCAATGACGCTAGACTACAGGAAGCTAGGGTTAAAAGTTGGCCTTGAGATACATCAACAGCTTAAGACAGACACAAAGCTTTTCTGCTCATGTAGAGCCAGCCTTTCATCGAAGCCTCCGGAATTCACGTTTTACCGCAGACTTAGACCTACTCAGAGCGAGCTAGGTGTAGTAGACCCTGCAGCTGCTTTCGAATTTCAGAGAGGCCGAGGTTACGTGTATGAGGCAGACATGGATACCTCTTGTTTAGTTGAGATGGATGAGGAGCCACCACACCGCCTTAACGAGGAAGCGGTTGATATCGGTCTCATGGTTGCCATGATGTTGAATTCGAGACCTGTGGATGAAATACACGTGATGAGAAAGATTGTCATTGATGGTTCAAATACAACCGGTTTCCAACGAACATGTATAGTTTCTCTAGGTGGAGAAATAGTTGTTGAGGGCAAGAGAATCGGTATACAGTCAGTAAGTCTTGAAGAGGACGCTGCCAGAAAAGTTGGTGAGGAAGGGTCGATAACTCGGTATCGTATAGACCGTTTATGTATACCTCTTGTTGAAATCGCCACAGCTCCTGAGATTAACGACCCAGAGGAGGCGGAGAAGGTTGCTTTAGCGCTTGGTAGGGTTCTAAGAGCCACAGGGAAAGTTAGGCGAGGACTAGGGACTATACGCCAAGATCTGAATATCTCCATCTCGGGAGGGGCCTTGACGGAGATAAAAGGCATTCAAGAATTAGAATTGGTCAAACCTATCGTTGAGGCTGAGGTCAGAAGACAGGTTGGTCTGCTTGGCATTCGTGATGAGTTGATGAAGAGAGCTGCTACAAAGGAAGATCTATCGGTGCAAGGCATTGATGTGTCTGAGTTATTCAAGGATACAGGGTGCAAGGTTCTTAGGTCTATGCTAGAAAAGGGTCATTGCATTACGGCTCTGAAGTTACCGAAGTTTGCTGGTCTTCTTGGGAGGGAGATAGCCCCTGGGATAAGGTTTGGTACAGAACTTTCAGACTACGCAAGGTTCTGGGGGAAGTCAGAGGGGATATTACACACAGATGAGCTTCCAGGGTATGGTATCACTGAAGATGAGGTAGTTAAGCTCAGAAACGCTGTAGGTGCTGAACCATGCGACGCTGTTGTCGTAATCGCGCAAAGTAGAGAAAACATCTCGTACTCTATAAGGGCAATTCTTGATAGAGCCGCATTGGCGATTGAGGGAGATCCAAGTGAGAC
>JAWBNY010000137.1:0-3578 GCA_038826985.1 Bathyarchaeia archaeon
TATTTCTCCACCCTTTATGCAGCCTATGTTTCCATAGAATGCAGGTGAAGACGGGATCTCAAGAGGCGCTCCATGCCCAGCCCACGACCAGAGCAACTGCGCCAAAGCACCATTCTCAAACCCTACAACTGCTAGGTATGTGTCATCCACGTCCACTTTCACAGCTTCTACTATATTACCTACCTGGTCTCTACGATAACGTACAGGCTCAAAAGTCCGTGCAACCGCGCTTACCCATTCGACCTCCCCAAACACGTATCGCAACAGATGGAATTGATGGACACCGATGTCGATTGAACCACCCCCACCACCCTCTAATTTCCGGTGACGCCACGGAGTGTCCGCCACAACCTTATCTGGAGACCAGAGGCCTCCTAGGGAACCCACCAAGGCAAATTGGGGTACACCTATAACGCCGTTCCTAACCGCCCAGCCATAAGCGCGTGTCTGAACTCTCTGGCGAACGTTCTCAAAGACACCAAAAGTGAGCCCACGACTTCTGGCGGTTTCTACCAGGCGTTGAGCAGCCTTGACCGTGATCGCTAGAGGTTTCTGCGTTAGAAGGTGTTTACCAGAACATAGCGCAGCCTCACCAACCTGATGATGCATTGCCAGTGTAGTGAAATCGTTGACTGCATCCACAGGTCCTTCTTCAATCATCTTTCGATAGTCCGTGTATATTTCTACATCATCATCTTGAAAGTCGCTGAGATATGTATGTGGAGCTGCCAGCGGGTCTCCCGACTCGGGTGGAAGAATTGGAGGCCGTGGTGGGGGGCCTTCGCCTCGTCGAATAAACATTAGCGCATCCTCCCTTCGTCTAGCTGTGAGAGCGGTTATCCGGAAGCTCACACCTGCTTCACGTAACTTCTTGTAGCCCTGAAGATGAGCGTTCAGGATCCGTCCGCATCCAACTATCCCAATCCGAATCAAACATAACTCGCTCCTTACATGATAATAGATCGGCTTAGAAGATGAAGCTTTCCGCTGACTAAACCGATGGCTATTGATTTTCAACATAGGGGAGAGAAGAAATAGAGCAACTCTAGCCTAGATAAGATCTGAGGAGCCAAACTATGCCATACGTAAAAATTGTTCTAAAAAAGGTATGTAATGGGAGCAAGCATGCTATGTAGAGTTTCCCAGATAAGAGTCAGATAACGCGAACCTAAATAGCCAAAAATGATCTTGTTGTGAAGATATCACCAAAATATTCTTAATAAAAACATTTTCCATCGTCTGTACATAAGCTCGGTATCGTAGATTCGTTAGCCTTCACTACAAGATTTCAATCGTTCACATTCACCTATATATCTAAATGCCTGTCCCATTTCTCTACCTGCCAGATGAGGTACCTCTCCTTTATCTAGGGCCCCTATAGTATGTCCCATGCTTCTCTAATTGTCTTTAGCTCAACCTTTGTAAGCTTCTCCAAATTTTGGATGAAACTCAAAGTCTTCTCTAGAGGTGGTTCAATCAGTTTGTTTCCATAATTGTCGTATCCGATGCTTACAACGATCGGCCTTATATCATGTATCCAAGATAGAAATATCTCGCTATCAAAGTCTACTATAGGCTCTATAGAGATATGTTTTCGAGGCCAAGGCAGAGATTTCATTGCCTCAGCCCTTTGGGCTACAGGGGGAGCCTTGGAAAGAGCATAGTCTCGGTTTGTCTCGATTGTACTAGAAAGGATCGCTCTCTCAGGCATGATGTCTAGAAACTCTCTATATCGTGCGGGGTTCTTCGTTTCAAAGAAGAAGATGGCGTCTGGACTCCGTCTAGTTGCAAACAGGACTTCTTGGATCCATGAGCTAGGTATAAATTCGCCCCAAAGGTCACCCATGCTGGTTACAAAGACAATTGTATCCTTCTGGAAGCGTTTGTTCAGCTCCTCTCTGACCAGCTTTGGGGAATGGAAGCCGTTTCTATAGCGTTTAACATGAGACATCTTTCTAGCCAGAATTGAGGCCCAGCAACCATTCCGATAGCAGCTATGCTTGCACCCAACCACTGGGTTCCAAGTAGCTATTGGATAGTCTCTGTCGAGGTGGAACATACGTGATTTTCTAATCATCGGATCTTCGCGACTCTTGATGAAGAACGGTCAAAGACTAGACGTCGAGTTCAAGCCCTTTCAATCTATCTATGTCTGTATTTCCTGTCTCAGGGTCTATTCCTCTGGCTTTGCAGAACTCTGGAATGAGAATGTTTGCTGGAAATGTAGCTCCCTTTATTGGGCCATCTTCTACAGGTTCATCTATGAACCTTCTAGGTAAAGCATCGTCTTCGGGTTTAAGGCCGAGTTTACGGTTGAGTTCACGCTCCAAATGCCATATTCTATCGCCAGCTGCAAGAATCGTCTCCTTTGTCTCTTGTCTTCCGGTTACAGCGTTCAAGGCCGCGGCTATATGGTTAAAGTCTATTACCCCAAAAACACCGAACTTGCAAAGCCCCACAGAATCGATGAATGCACATAAGTTTTGTCCGACAATCGCCGTCCGCACCTTTTCCGAGATTTCTCTGGGTATATCATTTATTCCATATTCGGGGAGTTTTATTCCCCTCTCAAAGAGCATCCCCATACCCTGAAGGTGGGATGCACCTATGTTCGAAAATGCATAGATTAGACCCATTGTATGATAAAGACGAGGGTTGTGCATCGCAACCTCTAAGCCTTTGCAGTGAATGGCGAAACGATCGCTTCCTCTACCAACCTTTCTAGCTGCTTCTCTAACTCCGTCAGCAATAATTGAGCCAAAGCCATCTCTGAAGCCGATCATGTGGATTAATTCTATCAGAGCCTTAGAGTCTCCCCACCTTAGTGGGAAACCCACATCAGAGGATGTGAGGATCCCTTTCTCATAGGCTTCCATAGCCCATGCGATAGTGGTACCGGTTGAGATCGTGTCTAGACCTAGGTCATCGCATAAGTCATTCGCCTTAGTCAAAGCCTCAAAGTCGTCGACAAGCGTCATTGAGCCTAAGGCAGCCAAAGTCTCGTATTCTGGTCCTTTACCCGCTACCTCTCCATGAGGCGTACTCACACGGATCTTTCGTTCGCATTGTATCGAACACATAACCTCCTCGCCACAGACCTTCATACCAGAGTCTAGCTTGTACTTCTCAAGCCAGGTCTGAGAGGCTATCTTCGAAGTACCTTCCCATACTCCTTTCGTCCAGTTCTTTATCGGCAGGTTACCAACCAAGCCAAAGTTTATTATGCCTCCAGCCGTCCCGCTTGCACGAAGACCCGAACCACGTGGAGACGTAAGCGCATTGGAGAGGTGTCTAGAGTTAAGTTCAAGAAGGGTTTTTTCATCCGCGAGCTCAGGTCTCGCGTTCCCTCTCACAGCAACAGCCTTCAACAGCTTTGAACCCATGACGGCGCCAAGACCAGTTCGCCCGAAGAGACGCCTCTCATCTGTTACTATTGCCGAGATCTTGGAAAGCTTCTCACCCGCAGGACCTATGACCGCTATCCTAGCCTTAGGCTCACTCAGTTCGCTCCTAATCCTGCTACATGTCTCAAGAACACCCATTCCCCACAGACTAGAGGCATCATGGAAAGAGGGTGT
>JAWBNY010000138.1:0-3532 GCA_038826985.1 Bathyarchaeia archaeon
GAGATCCAGTCGTAACGAGTTTGACCGAAAAAGTCAAGCTTGTAGTCGACGAAAACTTGGCAAAAAAAGGTCCATTGGCAACCATAGTCAAAGTGAAAATGAAAGATGGGCGTTCACTTCAAGAGACTGTAGACTCCCCAAAGGGTTCGAAGAATAACCCTGTGTCAGCTGAAGAGGTTGCTCAGAAATTCAGAGATTGTGCAAGCCACGCCCTAAAGGAGAAGGCTGGGAATGTAATCGATATGGTTCTCAAACTAGAAACTGTAGACAAGATCAGCACCCTCACAGAACTACTTGTCACCGTCAACCCAAGGAATGAACACTTCCCGCATACCTAGCGGGTACACTTTTCTGAGCCAGATCACATCTAGACTCATCGCTTTATCTATAAGATTAATCACAGAAGCATTTAAGATGTATACATGAACTAAAAGATTAGTCCTTTCCTATAACGGATTACCTTCAAAAAGCTAATCCAGCATAAGTATATGTCCTATACGGTAGTACAAATCAAGAGAAAACTATTAAAAATACATAAGGTGTTATGTGGTAACACATAACCAAATTCAGCTAATAATTCAGGAAAACTAATTTAGATGAACACAACCTATTCTAGAATTTATCGGCTTCCCATCCTGGTATATCTTCTGCTCTTTAGACTAACATTTAAGCTAGAATATGCAGAGTTCAAATTATGTACAATCATGCAGCACCATCCGCTTCCACAGCTGACTGAACGAGAGCAATGTCTCCCCTATTGCTGTTGAATTCATGCAACAAATCTAACCATCAGTCAATGCCTCTCTGCAAGGCTGACCAAAGCTCATCGGAAAGGGGCATAGCCAACTTCTCCTCATATCCATTCTTTCTTACAAGTACACGAGTCTCTCGTTCACTCAATGTTTCGCCAACAACCACAGCATACACACCAGCATTCAGAATTCTTCTCTTTGCCTTTTCAGCTTTGTCTGCCTCCACCGCCACCAAAAGACAGCCTGAGCTGATTAGTGCAAACGGGTTAACTCTAAAAAGCTCACAGATCTTCGCAGTCTCTTGGCGGATCGGAATCCTGTCCTCATAGACTCTGAAGCCTACTCCTGCAGCGTCGCACATTTCGTTTAGCCCACCTGCTAGTCCACCTTCTGTAGGGTCATGCATCCCAGTGACACCTCCAGCATTGAACGCAGCTAAAGCCTCGGTAAGTATGCTAAGTTCATTGAAGTAAGCTTTTGAACGTGCAACGAACGCTTCACCGAACCTTCTCCTAATAGGTTCTTCACGGTCATGAGCCAAAATGGCCGTTCCCTCTATAGCAATGCTTTTGGTAAGTATGATTTTGTTACCAGGCTTTATGTTGCGGCAGACAACATAGTTCTCACCTCTAGCTACACCAACAGGAAAGACAACGACGATTGGGTGGTCAAGTCCAGGTGTAACCTCCGAGTGTCCACCAACGATAGCTATTCCAAGTTTCTCCGCCGCTGAGCTCATATCTCTGCATATTGACTCAAGCAGATTTTTGTCAGCCCCCTCGGGAAGGAGTATACATGATACTATCCATCGTGGAATCACTCCTCGTGTAGCTATATCATTGGTCGCTATGTTGACCGCGATCCAGCCGATCCTGCCATATGCCCCGCTTATAGGGTCGCAATGAAGGACTAGAAGGTTCCGCCCAACCCTAACTATCGCTGCATCTTCACCTTTTGCTGGACCGAAAAGCACATCATTCCTATTTGAGCCTAGAAACCTGAATACGGTTTGATCCAGAAGAGAAGGCGGAACTTTACCAACAGGAAGCTTCATCGCTACATCTCACCACCAATTGAATATGTAACAGTTCACCCGCATAATGTCTAGATACCCTGAAGAGTGTGCGAAATAAGGTTTGATAGACCTAAACCTTCTTCTGTCTAAGCTCGTCCAAGATCTGCTTTGCTCTGTCCCATCGGACTGCTTTTTCTTCCATCATCCGGGCTGCAACAATATCGACCAGCTCACCTGTAGCGCCTACTTCAGCCGCAATGTTCCTAGCGTGGAGGGCCATGTGCCCTCGTTGGATACCCTCAGCGACTAGAGCACGGAGAGCAGCAAAGTTCTGAGCAAGACCGACAGAGGCAACGACCTCGGCTAGCTCTTTTGAGGAACTTACGCCAAGGATCTTGATGTTAGCTCTTGCAACAGGGTGAACTCTTGTGAGTCCGCCTACGATGCCGAGAGCCAGGGGAAGCTCAATCGTTCCAACAAGATTCCCCTCTTTGTTTTTCTCCCAAGTTGTTAGAGGGAGATACCTACCTGTTCTCGCTGCATAGGCATGTGCGCCAGCCTCAACTGCCCTAGTGTCGTTTCCAGTAGCTAAGACTACCGCCGTTATACCGTTCATAATTCCCTTGTTATGTGTTGCACATCTGTAAGGATCCGAAGCTGCGAATGCATAGGCTTTAACGATACCGTCAACCACATCTTCTCCGCCAATAACATCTTTTGAGAAAGTAGCTCTTGCCCTAGCAATTCTTCTATCAGCCAGATTCGATATAATACGGAGATAAACTCTTCCGCCTGTGACCTCCTCAATGAATGGAGCTACAGCTTCAGCCATTGTGTTTACTGCATTGGCTCCCATAGCATCAAGACAGTCTACCAGTATTTCAGCAATAACCATTGAACCGACCTCTGTTTTGAGAACCTTAACCTCAAGTTCTTTGGCACCGCCTCCTTTGGAGACCAGAATCGGATCCTTGGAGTTGGCTTTACTCAGTATGTCCTCCTTTGCCTCTAACAGAGCGAGCTTTGCACGGTTTGGGTCAGGCACATTGACTACTTGAATCTGTCCACGCATGAAGGACTCTGTGGCAATGGCTGTGAAACCTCCTGTGACTCTGGCCATCCGCGCTGCGTTGCTGGCGGCTGCAACAACTGAAGGCTCCTCAATAGCCATAGGGATTAGATAGTCCTTTTTGTTGATTAGGAAGTTGACGGCTATGCCCATGGGAAGAGGAAATGTTCCTATGACGTTCTCTATCATACGGTTAGCATCCTCAAGCTTTAGTGCACTCTGAGCTTTTATGGCCGAGACTTCTTCATCTGTCAACCCAGCGAAGTTCTTCACAAAATCAAGGCGTTGTTCAGGTGTCAACTTATAGAAACCTGAAAACTGGGATGTACGCTCCAACGGTTTACCCATAGTTTTTTCTACTCGTATGTATTAATAAGGGTTGTATAGCTGTCGAATAACATTACGTCAATTGACGAATAAATGTTAATAAAACATATAGGCCCATCCGTCAAAATGAAGGTACAGCATGTTCAACATCTACGAGTCTGAGAGAACAAAAACTGATTCTTTCTAAGGTCTCTTCGGTTCACTGCATTAACTAGATATACGCCACATAGCGTCAGAGTGGCCCCTAGTAGCGATTGAGCCCCAACACTTTCGCCAAGAACACGCCAACCAATCAACAATGCGAGCAATGGCACTATGAGGCTTGACCCTGAAAGTACGGTTGCATCCTCTTTACTAAGAAGAAACAGC
>JAWBNY010000139.1:0-3525 GCA_038826985.1 Bathyarchaeia archaeon
TTATGTAACGCATCCTTCCCGCTTCCCCAAAAGCCGCATAGCGTATCGCCAAGGAAGTTGCTTTGTAAATTCTGTAGCTGGCCAACTGTTAACGTGAGTTCACCATCTAATAGGCGGAGGTGGCTCCTTTGCCTCAACCCAAATTGCCCGACCAAAAATGCAAGAAGTAGGCTGTTATAGAACATCTAACATGTTAGCTGGATTGTAAGAGGTTGAGAAGTATTCCTAATCTATGGTTAATAGCTATAGTTGAAAAAAGAGAGAAGATTAAAATCAAAGTCAGCAAAGTAAGGAAACTTAAACCTGGGGGATGCAAGTGGCGAAATTTCTTAGGAAGCTAAGATTGCCATCAGCCAAGCCGTCAACAAATCTAGCTGCTATCTGTTTAATGGCTTTCTTCATATTTGTTTTAGGAGGGGGCATCTACGACTTGATGGAAAAACCACCCCGCATATTGACGTCACCATCCAACCCTGTTTTCTGGTACCCGGGAATCACAGAACAGACGTTTAACGAAAGCCTCTACTTCACTGTTTTCTTACTTGCTGGTGTCTCTGGAGGATACCTAGTCTTCATAAGTACAAGGGTTGGACTAAGACCGCGAGAAGCCAAGATGCTTCTGTTGATTGGAGCAATGATGATGCTGATAGCCACGGTCTACTCAGAAGCAATTCTTCATCTAAAACTCAGCTAACATACGTAATTACCATGAGTAAAAGTAGAGGCATATAGAGGTCAAAAAACTTCCACTAAACCTTCTTCAGTCAGCCTTAGGCAGAACATACGACCCACTACGCTTTGCTCAGACCCTTTCTCAACTAAGAGCTCTCGAACTTGAGTATGTCTTGCAGGAAGAATTTTAACAATGTTTCTTGACCAGTATCTAAGAACCCTATTTCCAACAGGCTCGAACCTCTTGACCCCATTTTCCGCCAGAGAACTCTTGACTTGACTTGTTAGAATAACCATTAAATTATATGTCAACGCCAAGTCTGCAAGATAGGCAAGTTGCAAGCTCAACTCCCTGTTTAAACGAAAAACATTGCTGGAGGTTAATTCAACACGATAAAGGGATGTTACTGTATCTACAATGATAACTCCCATCTTTGGATTGACGTAATTGCCTAAGCTTTGCAACAGACGTGTTAGATCCCGAAAAGAATTTGGCCTAACAAAATAGACAAGAGGCAAGATCTTCTGCAGGTCTACGCCACTCATCTGGCGTATACGCTCTGCAGATACATGGAAATCAGCGTCGACGAATATAGTTGTCCGCCCTTCACGTGCCTTGGATATTGCTGCATCAAGCGCTATAGCAGTCTTACCTGAGCCCGACTCACCATATACAAGGGTCAACTCTCCCTGTAGGTTATGGTGCAGAATTCTTTCTAGAAGACATGGTCGTGTAACCTGACCTGAATAGAACACGTTCCTGCACGAACCATTGTATTTTTTATAAACAGAAACTATACAAAAACTTTGTTAATGTTAACACATAACTAAATGTTGGGCTAACATGTCCCCAGACCGAGTGGTGGCAGAATTCAGCTATTGGGTATATGCCCGGTACTCAAGAAACGCCATGGCACGCCGGCTTGATGTAAATAGCATCGACATAGAAGAAATCTCAAAAAAATATGCAGTAAAGGTTCAGATTCGTCATACTATGTCAACGTATTATTCTATTAGACGAAGTAGACATCGAAAGGTCACGATCACTGTAAGTAGCGAGTATCCAGATGAGCTCAGAGGATTCCTAAGAGAGATTGTACTTCTCTACGGACATCCAGATGAGATACCGCTAGCCTTCACAATGAGGAAGAGAGCTGGAAGAGCCATTGTAAAGGCTATGCTTAAAGAATATTTCAACACATAGCCTAAGGTGCGAAACGCTAATCAGGCATACATATAGATCAGTTAAGCTGAGTGAATATGCAACCTCTTGTTAGTATGATTGAAACAAAACCGGTCAAACAGGTAAAATACTGTCTCCTCGGTTCACCCGATGTCGGACTGGTGGGTGCAATCGCAGTCAGCTATATCATACAAACCCTGAAAATGGAGGCTGTAGCTAGCCTAGACTCGGACATTCTACCCCCTCTCATCGTCGTCCATAACGGAGTCCCTCAAGGGCCTTTTAGAGCGTATTTGAAGAATATTACAGAGCTTGGGAGGCCATGCGAATACATATTCAACACATAATCCTTATTCACGTTTTCTATTAAGTTCGCTCTCAAGATTCTAGCCTCTTGGGCTATTGTGCCTATGGCGAGAGCTAGGGAAGGTATGATGAGATGGCCAACGGCGTCGAAGAATGCCGGTATATTTGCCTGTAATAGAGAGTCTAAAGTGACCAGCCCCGTTATTCTTCTCACATCATAACCTAGGCTGAGCCTTCCATAAGCTGGAAGCAAATCTAGCCAGCTCGCTAAAACAAGTTGTAGTATTATTGCCCAAACGAAAGATGGTATCGCTATTCCTGCATAAGCGAATATACGGACGAAGTTGTCAATCACGGAGTTGGGCCGCCTACCGCTAAGGACACCTAAGGTAAATGCCCCAATAACATCTATCACTAGTGAAAATATTAGGAGCTCGATTGTAGCTGGGAGAAACTCAGCAATATCCGTAGTTACGTCTCTGAAGGTGACCAATGAGATCCCTAGCCGACCATGGAACACATCCATGAGCCACGCGAAATATTGGACATAAAGCGGCTCGTGAAGGCGAAGTGCCTGCCTGTATTGCTCAACAACATCCTCGGGAGCTCTAGGTCCTAGTGCAAGTCGTGCAGGGTCTCCCGGGAGAATTCGTGCAATTATGAAGATAAGTATCGATATACCTAATAATGTCAGCGCGCTATACGCTATTTTCCTCACATAGTAGTTATCTAAGAGAGTGGAAAGCTTTTTACTTGCTCCACCCAGATTTATGGCTGAATCTGTCTCCTGATTAGTCATGGATGAGCCATTTCCAGTGGATTCTCTTATTGAGGACAATTCACAGTAGCTCTCTCAAGTCCCACTTCTGCAGCTCGGAGACCGGCGGCGCCTCGTAGCTGTATTTTCTGCTGTGACTCCAGCCGCAGAGTTCTCTAAGCCTTACATATAATTCAGCATGTTTGAGGGACGCGACAATAGGATCTATTACAGGTATTCCAAACTTCTGTTGGACTTCTCGATAAAAGCCAAAGAACACGGTACACCCCAGTATAACTACTTCGGCACCTTCCTTGACGCTTTCTTCTATTGAGTTGATAAGCCTCTTTTCAGTCTCACTCTCATCCTTGTGGAGGTCGTGAACTCCCATTTCTATGTCTTTAAAAGACACGAGCCTATCCTTTAAGCCATATTCTTTGATCCTGCTCATCATCAGTGGTATCCATTTCTTCCGACCCACTATGATTGAGAATCTGTCTCCTAAAGATAGTGCCAGGCTTGTCGACGATTCAAGTGGCGCTGTTACAACGATGTTGCTAACCTCTCTAGCCTCCCTCAATCCTGGATCATAGAAACACCCTATTAT
>JAWBNY010000140.1:0-3524 GCA_038826985.1 Bathyarchaeia archaeon
GCCTGAGCGGCTGCTTTTCCATAATTCTCGGGCGTATCCAGAGAGATCCTGGCAATTTGCGCTGGCTCTCCTAGGCTTGTATAGGCTCTGAGCTTCTCATGATACATACCGCCCAGCAGGTTATAGACAGGCTCATTAAGCTTCTTCCCTATGATGTCCCAACAGGCCATCTCGAAGGCGCTCATCACAGGAGTCTGGATCATTCCTGGCTTGCGGAAGTCATGGATACCTGTGTAAATGCGCTGCCACATCTGCTCTATCCTGAAGGGGTCTTGTCCTATAACAAAGGCTTTTCCTAACTCTCTAATGCATCGTTCGATTGTGAAGTCCCTATAGGACCAGTTGGTGCATTCTCCTGTCCCTTCTATCCCTTCATCTGTAACCAGTTTTAGAAATATCCAGTTTGTGCGGCCGCTAGGAGTGCCTACTATCCAAGTTTTTATATCCACTATTTTCATATTCTACTCCAAATAATAGGATATTCCATCTGCTATAAGAGTTGAGTTGCTGGACATACCTGCCGGAGGAGGAAGAGCCCAACAAATAGAGTGTTGAAAACTCACTACCTCCGCACATTCTCAGAAAGTCGCCAAACGTCATAATATTCCTTGGATCCATGCTAAGTCTTTGAGGTCTATGTACTTAGGACTAGTGCTGACGCCGTGTAAATGTTTATTTATGTTTATCAGCCTTCTCTTCTCGACGTTGAGGCACTCTGGAACATAACATAGCAGCATGTTTATCTTCACTCCAGCTTAGACCTATCGAGCTAGGGTTACAGGAATCCCAAAGGCGGTGTGAAAATCCATGTCTTCATTTGTCTCGACTGTCCGCAGGGCCTACTCAAACAGGAACTTTTTGGCTCTAAACCTAGCTGACGTCCTCTTTCTTTTAGGAGGAAACCTCTGGTGGTCGTTCCAGCCTCTATATGTCTTAGCACTCGGTGCATCAAAAGAGGAGTTAGGAATTCTTGTAATGTTTGGTTTGGCGGCGATGTTGGTTCCACAGATACCTGGAGGAATTCTTTCCGACAGATTAAGTAAGAAGAAAATAATTCTCTTCGGCGCAGCTCTTAGGCTCGTACCACCTATAATCTTTTTTCTTGCAAACAACTGGGTTCATCTGTTTCCCGGTGTATTCATAAACTCAATAGCATCGATCGATATTCCGGCTTGGAACGCCTTACTTGCTGAGTCTACCTCTGAGGAGACGCGAGGAACAGCTTACAGCATCTATGGGTCGTTGACCTCGATCTCATGCATGTCCACTACTATTGGCGGTGTCATAATGGACTCAATAGGGGTCGTATCTGGAACCCGCATCTGTCTGCTGTTTAATGAAGCCCTACTTCTTGTCTATACAACAATCATCTGTAGATTTGTTAAGGAACAAAAGACACATCTTAGAGGAGTGAGTATGAATCGCAGAGTTGCCGTTTTTCTCGACGATTTGAAGAATTTGCCAAGGAAGATCGAGATCGTTATTATCTCTATAGGTCTATGTAGTTTCGCTTCAGGTCTATGTTTATCATACATGGTTGTTTACGCTACTGAGGTAATCGGGCTCACAAACACTCAGTGGGGAATGTTGGAAACAGTTGTAAGCCTCATTGCAACAACGCTTTCCACACCTGCTGGTTTCCTCAGCGATAGAATAGGCCGAAAATTTTGCATCCTGACATCTATGTTCATATGGGCAATTTCCATCTTCTTATTCATCAACTCTTCTAATTTTACCTTAGCATTTTTGGCAAGATTACTAGAAGGAGTCGGTTACGGGTTTGGAGGACTTGTAACCGGATTCGTTGGAGGGTCGGCTTGGCAATCTCTCATCGCTGACTCCACCCCAAAACATGACCTAGGGAAGGTTATGGGGCTGATAGGAGCATTTACAATCGCATTCAACTCTTTCGCCCCCTTCGTTTCTGGATACTTTTACAACAGATACTCTCCGACTCTACCTTTCCAGCTGAATATCGTAATAACAATGACTTCAGCGGTTATAGTTCTTCTACTGCTCCGAGACGCCAAAAGAAAGAGAAATAGAAATGTAGCTTCGATGCTTTGATGCTTGACTTTGAAGCTTAACCGGTACTTGGGGCATAGAGTATCTCTTGTGTTCCAACAGCAGCTATGCTATAGTAACCTGCTTTACAGTTGCTATCTTGAGGAACTTCGAGAGCAATTCCCCTGGTACAGGTTTCTCGGTTATTATGACCAGCTTAGGGTCTGGGTAGATTTCTGCATCTTCAGCAAGTATCTGGCGGATGCTTATTCCCTCTCTTGCTATTAGGCTGGCAGCTTCCGATATTATCCCCGGGGCCTCGGGTTTGGCCCTTATCTCTACGACACCATAGCCAAGGCTTTGAGCGACATCTCTCAACAACGGGCCAGCAGGCCTTAAGTTCATGAATATTTGTTTAAGTTCAGCAGACCTCAGAATAGCCTTTGCAGTTTCTTTGACTAGCCTTCGGTCCACATCTGCTGCTGCAGCTATCTTAGTTGCAGGAACCTCGATCTCTCCACAATAGATCTTCCCATCTTCTGTGATGCGTAGGCCTGCCTCGACTATGAGCTTTGCGACCTTCAACTTCGACGGAGAGTCTTCGAAGTAAGCTTTTACTTTAGACCACAAGGCGATTGTACATATATGTGCAAGAAGGCTTAAATATGTCTTTCCCCGGACAGATTGAGCCATATACGTTCAGGATGTGAACAAAAATGCAATTGAAGGAAACAGTGTTGGGAGAAGAAGAGGTGCCGAGGCAATGGTACAACATCCTTCCAGATCTTCCTAAACCTCTACCACCGATAATTGATCCAGCTTCTAAGGCCCCAGGCCCTGGAATAGTGCCGAAAATATTTCCGAAGGCAATTTTAGAACAGGAGTTTGCCCAAGACCGGTGGATAACGATACCTGAGGAGGTATTAGATATCTACCGGATATGGAGGCCCACACCGATGCACAGAGCAGTTAGGCTTGAGAAGGCGTTGAAGACGCCTGCAAAGATCTACTACAAGTATGAAGGTGTGAGTCCCCCTGGAAGCCACAAACCTAACACAGCTGTTGCGCAGGCATACTACAACATGAAGGAGGGTATAAAAAGACTAACAACGGAGACAGGTGCTGGCCAGTGGGGTTCTGCGTTAGCCTTTGCTGCTCAAGCATTCGGGTTGAAGTCGACAATCTACATGGTAAGGGCAAGTTACGACCAGAAACCTTACAGACGGGTGTTGATGGAAACTTGGGGTGCTGAAGTCTATGCAAGTCCAAGTAACCATACAGAGGCTGGTAGACGGATCCTTAAGGAGACACCTGACACATCCGGTAGCCTTGGAATAGCCATCAGCGAGGCTGTTGAGGATGCCCTCGTGAATGAAGATGCTAACTACACGATTGGTAGCGTCTTCAACCATGTCCTTATGCACCAGACTGTAGTTGGCTTGGAAGCTCAGAAGCAGCTAGCTATGGTTGACGAGTATCCTGATATAATCTTTGGATGCATAGGTGGAGGAAGCAGCTTC
>JAWBNY010000141.1:0-3491 GCA_038826985.1 Bathyarchaeia archaeon
CAACATTCTTCTGGACATCGACCAAATCTATGATGAAAACGAGTTCAAACAGATAATTGGTGAACAGATGCCAAGTCCATCAGATGGCCCAGAAAGGCCTGGACTAACAAGGCTTGACAATTACTTTAAGTTGACAGCTACAGCAAGAGGTGACGTTAAATATAGACCACGCGGTGCACAGACGTTGCTGGACGACGGTAGCAACCTAGATTTCACAAGAGGTGATACAGACCTACGACGGAAACGGAAGACCCGAAGCGATGGCCAACAGCTCTAGGCTATTATGGTGGTTAAGACGTTTCCATCTGAGACTTGTAAAAGCGTATTTAAATGGGTGCGTGTTTATTTATTACGACTATTATGGAAGGAGGCACATCCGGTACCCAGAATAGGACGAGCACTCAAGTTCAGAAGTTGGTTGAGGGTAGACCCCAAGATTTCAGATATCATGCGGCCTACCTAGCATATTCCAAAGCATGGGATGAAAATTCTTCTGATGAAGTTAAAGCCAAGTTGAATGAGCTTCTTTCCTCACTTAAAGATGATGACGTAAGCTATGAGTTGTTCTATAAAGGTCTCGACCAGTTTCGAGGCGAAAGGCCTGAATTTCAGAGTAGAATTCGAATAAAGGTTCAAAAAAAGAAAGAATGGCGAAAAAGTGAAGAAAAAAGCGCCAGAAACGCTCGTCATAAAAAGTAATTTCTGAAAGGTCTAGTAAACCAAGGTTGGCTGAATCTTATTGAGACTTTTATCCAAAAGTCAGATTATGGCTATGTAGATAGCGTTGATTGTTGGTGCGGGGAGAGGGACTTGAACCCTCGCAGGCCTTTGCCATAGGAGCCTCAGTCCTACTCCTTTGACCTAACTCGGACATCCCCGCATATTTGCTTTGATACATAAACCCTCCTAAAAACCTGTTCATGTGACATTTATATGGTTTAGTATATACAGGCCTTTCTAAATAGGGCTGAGTAAGACCATGAGCTTCATATGGCAATTGGGATACTACTCACTGTGATATGGATACGTAGTCGAAAACCTCTCCAACCATGGCCATAAAGTTCATCTAGTATGGGCTTTTAGCATCTTCCATATTGGTAGAGAGAAGAAAATATGAACCGAGATGACGCTCTTCAGCTAGTTAGAGACCACATCAAAAGGGAGAACCTCTACAAACATGTTCTTGCTGTTGAAGCTATACTACGTTCAGTTGCTGAGGTTCTAGGAGAAGACGTAGAGAAGTGGGGTCTTCTTGGTCTACTCCACGACCTAGACTTCGACGAAGTCCAAGAGAGACCTGAGCAACATGGCCTCCGAAGCGTCGAAATGCTTGCAGGGAAGATTGATGATGAACTTCTTCGAGGCATAAAAGCCCACAACTTCGAACACACCGGGGTTAAGCCTGAATCAAGAATGGAGAAAGCACTTATCGCCGCAGACGCTGTCTCTGGGCTTATAATTGCATGTGCACTTGTAATGCCAAGCAAGAAGCTGACGGATGTTAAACCTCAGACTGTGATAAGAAGGCTGAAGGAAAAAGACTTCGCTCGCGGATGCAACAGAAGGAACGTCCTCCTTTGCGAGGAAATAGGGCTTCCTTGGTCTAGGTTCGCGGAACTCTCGTTGCGGTCACTACAGGAAATAAGCGATCAGTTGGGACTGTAAGGATGCTTTCTATATTAGGTAACGGAAAAGATTTATCCTCATACTATTTGCACAAACGTATGAATATTAGCGTTTTAAAGGCCAGCCAGTTCCTGCTTACATAAAGAAATTCGCTTGGCCATCTAGTAAATGTTACTGAAATTCAATTGCAATTGCCCGTACCGGCATTGAGTCTATCCCTTCGATAGGAAGGGGGAGCGCGATGAAGAATACTCTTGGACTTGTTATCTTCCTCAGATTCGTAAGGCTATGTATCAGCGGTATCTCTTTTTTGAAAAGGAGGATGTGTTTTGGCTCGCCCTCTGATCCTATTGGATATTGTTCTATACTCCAGAAGTCGATTCCGACCAGTTTTACTTCGTGATTAATAAGCCACTCAATGGCCTCAAAGGTAAGATAAGGGCTTTCCGCCTGGTAGCGGATACTCTGCATCTCCTCAGGCCGGAAAATCTCGTCATAGTTTGTCATAAGAAGTGCTATGTCCCCCGGCTGTATCTTTGACCCCGCCTCTTCAAGGTCTCTCTCCGTGATTTCGCGGCTTTTTACTCGATGTGTGAGATTAAAGATGACCGCCTCTCCAACAAAGACCTCTGGAGGTATTTCACTTACCTTCTTTCCTTCCTTGATGTTATGGAAAGGGCATTCGACGTGTGTACCAATATGATTGTTTATTTCAACAATGAAGGAGTTAGACCCGTTCAACTCAAGAACATTCTCAGGCTTTACTCTCAGGAGACGTTGTGCCATTGATGGCTTAAGAGGGTATGTCAGGTCGATTACCCTCATATTCATCAATCTTTTGTACATATATAGTGAAATAGTAGAAGTGATATTTGGCTTAATCTGTATCTGAACTAGGAAGCTTTCTCATACCGGGGTAGGAAGGTGTTATCCTCTATTGGAGTTTGTTGACGCGGATTATTCCTATCTTCAACGTTTCTCCAGCTAGAGAATAGTTCTCTACATACGCCTCCTCTGGCGGTGTTGACTCGTAGATAGCTTCTGAGAGCGTCTCCTCCGCTATATAATCTCTATGAACATCAAAGACCTCTCTTAACCGCGTCCCCCCCTCATAGTAGACAACTATCTTATCAGCTATCTCTAGACCTGCATTCTTCCGCTGGTTTTGGATTCTGCGAACAATATCTTTTGCCAATCCTTCGTTCGCAAGCTCCTCATCTATAGTCACGTTTAGACCAACAACGATTCCTTTATCATACGCAGACCTATACCCCTCTCGCGGCTTAGTTCTGACTTCTATCTCATCTGGGTTAATTGCGACTCTGCTTCCATCTACCTCAAGCTCTATCAGGAGACCTTTGCTCAACTTCTCTGCCGCGGCATCAGCATCTAGCTTAGATATAGCCTCAAGTATGTCGGATAGCTGACTACCATATTTCCTTCCAAGGACGCTGAGAAGAGGCCTTAATTCTTTTCTCATGAGCTCACTTTCCTCACTCGTAAGGATAACTGCACGTACGTTCAACTCGTCTTTGATTAGGTCAACAAAAGGTCGCAGTCTTTCAATCGTATCCCTCACCGAGACAATTTTGGCTTCTGGTAACGGCTGCCTGAGCTTGATGCCTGAAGAGCTCCTTACAGCCCGGCCTAGGCTGCTTACCGTCAAAACTAGATCCATAGCTTGCTCAAGCTCCTTGTCAACCAAAGCTGGGTCCTCCGCAGGCCAGTCATTGTGATGAACGCTCTCTGGTGCGCAGGGTTCTACATTAACAACAATGTTCTGATAGATCTCCTCTGTAAGAAAAGGTATGAATGGTGATAACAGCTTGATAAGTGTTGTAAGGCATCTGTAGAGTGTAGTATAT
>JAWBNY010000142.1:0-3486 GCA_038826985.1 Bathyarchaeia archaeon
GTGAACTGAATCGTTGGTGAAAGCGCAAGGAAACCTGTTAGGTCAAGGTTTTTCAGAAACATGATAGATAGGAGATATCCTACCACAGTACCTGTACATCGTGCGCATAGGCGGACGCTGCGGGATCTAAAGCCTATAGTGAGCCAATGCCTATGCGCCAGAAGAATCTGCCAATCCATTTCAAGCCATTTATGAATATTTATTACCACAGTATGGGCAGACCACCCATTCAGGCAGTCTTGGCTTTCCGCAAGCTGAGCATAGCGTCTCCTTCGGCTGCGGTGCCACGAACTTCCTAGTGGGCATCTGAGTCTTTAACGTCTGTATCATGCTTCTTGTACGTGGAGTAAATGTTGCCTTCACCATCGTTCCGCCGCCTTCCGCCTCCGAGACCTCGAAGACAAGTGGGCCATCTGTGCTGTCGTTCACTTTATAGAGCTTTGGTGGGTCCGCTTGGTCGACAACATACCTTGGCTGGGGACCTTTGCTACGTGAGAACGGATTCCTCGACTTCTTAGGAGGCACCGACATCGCCTTCTCCCTTATATTGTCCACCGCCTTAATGACCGCGTCGTAGGCCTCCTGTGGTGTATAACCTGTAAACCAAATGTCCATCTCTGTGCTTATTTGGGGGGCGGAGGACTGCGGCTGCCTCATTAGCAAAGGAAGGAGACAGCATAAGAGTAGTAACGGCAGAAGCTGGGAAAAAGAGTCTGTTGCACTCTCAGCCATAAGTATCCACTTGCGCTGGCATAAATGGTTTCAGTCTCAATTTAAATCTTCCTACCAACGGGTAATTCGTATCTACATTATCTCATGTTGGCTACTTCATCCTGCTTCTTTAGTCGTCTTTCCGAAAAAAGGTTTTGCCTCCAACCTATCTAGTTTCTCAACTTTTTTCACATATGCGTCTATCTGTTCGCCGAGTACTCTGAAGAGTGGAAGAAGTGTAGGCTGAAGGATAACTCTCTCTTCTTCGACCCCCCTACTCTTTAAGAAGTCTCGAATCTCTTTTAGCCTCTCCTCTGTAGCCTTTGCCTGTTTACTGCCATCTTCCTCAAACAATATGATGCCATCCGCACCTAACATAAAGGCGTGTAGTATTAGCCTCAAATCTACGGTAGCTGTTGATGGAACCCTCACCGCAAACATTGCACTTGAATAGTTCAGTCTAGAAGTTCCAACAGCGTCAAGAGCGCTATATGCAACACCTTCCCCTACGAAACCCAAAATCTTCGTTCCTCCACCTCGCCCTTTTAAGAGGCCTTCGACCTGCGCCTCAAGCTGTTTCCTTCTATATAATTCAAGCTCTAGAGCATCTACAGGACAGATTGATACACATATCCCACAGCCTTGACAGGCAGCTTTGTCGACAACAGCCTTACCAGATGAAACATCTATAGCTCCATATGGGCAGGGAGATACGCAGTGTCCACAACCCGTGCATCGTTCCATGGCAACAATAGGCTTCACTGGGTCGAGAAAGATATGGTCTTGTCGAAGAAGTCTCGCGGCCTCTCCGGCAGCTGCCATACCGTCAGCAACAGACCCCTTTACATCCTTAGGCCCTAGAATTGTTCCTGCAGCAAATATGCCAGGTCTCTGAGTTGCAACAGGTGCCATCTTAGGATGCTTTTCTGCAACAAATCCATCCTCACCTAAGCTAACGCCTATAACCTTTGCTAACTCAGCGGTTCCTATGGAAGGAACCATCGCTGTAGCTAGAACCACAAAGTCAACATGGTTCTCAAACAATTGGCCTGAGTCTTTGTCCTCGGCAACGATCTCAAGTTCACCTTCAGCTGTAACCGCAATTCCGTTAGGCTTCCCATGAATGAAGTAGATACCAAGCCTCCTCGCCTCAGAGTATAACTCCTCAAGGCCCCGACCACCCATGCGCATATCGTTGTAGTATAGCCAGATCTGGAGATACGGTAGCGTCTTCTTGAGAAGAACTGCCTGCTTCACAGAGTAGGCGCAGCAGATGTTGCTGCAATACGAGACTCCTTTATGAGAGTCACGGGAGCCAAAACAGAGCACATATGCAATCCGCCTAACACGTTTTCCGTCGCTTCGTTTTAGGATCTTCCCAGCCGCGAGCTCCCGTATAGCAAGGCGCTCCATTTGAAGAGCCGTCAAGACGTTATCATTCTGCTGGAAGTTCTTCCAGGCACCTACATCGATAAGGTCGTATCCAGTGGCGATAATTATAGCTCCAAAGGTATGTTCTGAGACCCTCACTTCTTCTTTGAGGTTTATCGCTCCAGTTGGACAGGCTCTGGCACAGAGGCCGCAATGTTTGCAGCTGCTACTGTCGATAGTATATGCAATAGGCACAGCCTCAGGAAAGGGCTTATAGACGGCTTTACGCGGATACAGACCTAGGTCGAACTCACTCGGAACGTTGACTGGACATTTCTCGGCACATAGGCCGCAGCCCACACATTTGTTTAGGTCGACTCCTCGTGGATTATGCCTGACCCTGACTCTGAATGAGCCTACCTGTCCTGACACATGTTCAACTACAGCGTTTGTGAATAGGGTGATGTTCCTGTGCTTGGCTACCTCCGCCATTTTGGGTCCTAAGATGCAGGGTGCGCAATCAAGGGTTGGGAAAGTTTTGCTCAGCTGAGCCATATGTCCACCGATGCTTGGGCTCCTCTCAACCAAGGTGACTTTGTATCCTGCCTCGGCCAACTGTAGTGCACATGTTATCCCAGCCACTCCTCCACCTATAACAAGCACGTCTTGATTCAGCTTCATAGGCTTTAAATCGAGTGGCTCGAGCAGCCTTGCCTTGTAAACTGCTCCTCGAATCAGGTCAGTTGCTTTTCTCGTAGCTTCTTCCTTGTCACTATGAACCCAAGAACATTGCTCTCTGATGTTGACGCTCTCCAGTAAGTATTGGTTGACTCCAGCTTCTCCAATGGTCTCTCTGAACACAGTTTCATGATAGTGGGGTGAACATGATGCCACTACAACGCGTTCTAGTAGATGGCTCTTGACTGCAGCTTTGATGGCTTCTAAACCCGGCTTTGAACAAAGAAAAGGTATATGTTCTGCATAAATCACATCTGGCATGAGTCTGGCTTCAGAGCAAAGTGCATCTACATTCACCGCAGAGGAAATGTTGCCCCCACACTCGCAAACGAAGACTCCAACTCTCATCGTGTTCACCTTAACATTTTAAAGATGTGTTGAGCGTTGACAGCATTCAAGGTGAAGCCAAGCTCTTTTGGGGAGAAGCCCATAGCCAAACCTAACAGCTGAGGAAGATATAGGACGGGTATCCCGTATTTAGTGTTAGTCTGAGCCTCGATCTCAAGCTGCCCTCTATCATACGCGATCCCGCAGAAGGGGCAGATGACCACTAAGGCATCTATACCTGCCTTTTTCGCAGCTTGAAGTTTCCTTTCAGTCATAGCCAATGCCAAGCTCTTATCTATTGCTAGCAGCGCTGCACCACAACATTCACTCTTTCTAGGA
>JAWBNY010000143.1:0-3485 GCA_038826985.1 Bathyarchaeia archaeon
GCTTTCTGGACGTTGGAGACACTGACGAACTTTGTTGGAGAGATACCGCTGAACATAGAACCCACACCTTCACCCTGGACGTAGCGGTACCTCATGATGGGCATTACGATGCTTATGCCCTTGATTAGCCAGAGGTTACTGAGGACATCGCTGGTTGAGTTGCTGCCCAGCTTCACGAAAATCGTTGTTACCCTATCCCTAAACCCGAACACCCGTTGTAGGTCTGCGTAGTCCGCAAGGACGAACTTGTCATAGGGCGTGGATGTCCAGAATATCCCGACGACCCGTAGCCTGAGTTCCTCCCGAAGCGAGAAGAGGAAGCTCTCACTCCATGGGTTGTCCAGCAGATTCCAGAATAATTCCCAGAGGCTTCGTGCAGAAGGTTTCTCAAATCCCCCTGGGATGCTGTGCTCCGCTCCAAAGTTGTCTACGGGAATTACCAAGGTATCTCCAACAGATACTTTGTTGGCCTTCGAGAAATCGTATCCCACTACAGCGCTTTTCTCCAAGCCGAAAAAGCTTCCTTCGAGGATAAGCATCTTCATATCCATTCTCTTGAGCTCTACCAGAGGGTCGACACCGGCCAAGAATATGTTTGAAGAGGCTCTGTCAACAGTACCGTTCTCATGCTGAACATACCAATATTTGTATTCTCCCCCTCTATTGAAAAGCACCCTCACATCGCCAATATATGGCTCAGCCCACTCGATGCCAGGGGTTGCCCTCACATCCGTCAATATATTCTGAGGAACCAAGGACTGTGAGTCTCTCCAAAAGCTCCACCATGGATGGTCAGCGGTTATAAGAACGTCGCTGAAGTACGGGTATCCGGCACTCTGTCCTGCGAACATAGTCCTCTCAACGAACGATGAGGTGACCTCCATACCCACATACTGGGATACGGCTAAGACGGATATGAAACCGACCACAGTGACTGTCAGACTAAAGAGGGTTATGGCCGTTCTCCACTTTCTCCTCTGAAGGTTCCTAAGTGCTAGATTGAATATAGACATCGATGACCTTGATACCCTACTCCAAGTGATTGTACGCCGGATAATGATGGCGACCAGTAGGATTCCGCTAAGTGTGGCGACAGCCAGCGGGACAGCCTCGCTTAAAGTCACCGGACAACCCTTACCCTTTGGATTTTCTCTAAGATTGAGTGGGGTTACGAGTATTTACTGCCCGCCTGATACCTTGTGCCCTCCACAGTTCCTCTGCTATTGGAGTGGCCATCATCTTTTTAATATCAGCGGCTATTCTTTCCTATATGCTTTATTGAGCTTGGAGTAACTTGGAACTAGACCTATCTTTGGATTGCTTACTTGGGCTCCCTGCTCTCGAGATTGACCAAGAAGTTGTAGATGGCGACATTGCCAACAATCCCTTTTTAATACCCTAGAGCCTTTGCTAGGCAGTGCCTTGAAAACCATCTGAAGGCGGAGGAGGCCGTCTCTACACTCCATCTCCACCCGTAACCCTTAGGCCTAGTCCAACCACTATGACCTAGACTCATCGACCACTTACGTGTGCCATCCCTTATGCCAAAACTTTTAGCCTTTTAGCGAACATCCAAATGGTTGATCACCTTCTGAAAATCCAGAAACTATCGGAGCTCATACAGGCAGCAAAACTGATATCGATGCCTAATAAACTATTTATCGCTTATAATTCAAGTGACTAGTGTCGAGAGTTATTGGAGGAGTAATCACGGCTTGTCCAATAACTACATTCTGACGATAGATCTTGGAACCTCAGCATTAAAGACCATACTTTACGACCAGCAGTTTAACCTAATCTCCAGTGGTTCGAGAGAGACAGAGACCATTTACCCGAAACCGACTTGGGCAGAGCAGGATCAGCATGTATGGTTCAGAAGCGCTGCCATGGCGATTAAGGAGGCCATGACTAAGGCAAACGCCTCACCAAATGAAGTTAAGGTGATCGGTATATGTGCCCAGATGCATGGCTTAAACCTAGTTGATAAGCGTTGTCATCCGCTCATGCACTGCCTTATCTGGCCCGACCTAAGGGCTTGTTCCCAAGCTGAAGCCGTGAACAGGCTCGGCCGCTGGCGGATCTCCGCCCACTATACGGCTGCGAAGCTCCTATGGGTCAAGGAGAACTATCCCGAGACCTTGGATAAGGCTTACAAGTTCCTTGTCCCAACAGACTACCTGAGAACAAGGCTGACAGGCGACTTCTGCACCGACCCGACGAACGCTGGCGGAACAGAGATGTTTGACAGAGAGAAGCAGACATGGAACTGGGATCTAATCGACTTTCTCGGCATACGCCGCAACCTGTTCCCAGAGATCCGTCCAACCGGAGAGATCGTCGGGAAAGTCACTGATGAAGCTGCCGCTGAGATGGGGCTCAGCGAAGGCACCCCTGTCATCACGGGGGGAGGGGACTTCTCAGTCACCGTCCCGGCGCTGCTTCGATGCGAGGCAAAGGGTTGCCTCCTTATATACCTAGGTACAGCCCCGATAACTGGCGCCATAGCTATGGATGGGAGATGGGTTGGAGCGGGGGGCATGAGCGCTGGTGGGGGCGCAGGTCTGAAGTGGTTCAAGGAACAGTTCTGCATGATCGAGGAGGATGTCGCCGAGAGAACTGGCCAGAATCCATATGTTCTGATGGATCGGGAGATGAGCATGATCAAGCCTGGCTCGGAGGGTTTGATTTTCCTACCACATCTTATGGGAGAGAGGAGACCTTACAACGATTATGCACGAGGCGTTATATTCGGCTTAAGCTTGGGACACAGGCGGGAACACGTAATGCGTGCCCTCCTCGAGGGAATAACCTTCCATCTTCGAAGCCATTGGGAGGAGATGAAGGCTAAGACTGGTCTAGAGATTGATCGAATACTCGTCTTCGGAGGTGGTGCTAAGAGCCAGTTCTGGAGGCAACTTATAGCTGACGTCTTCGGCTACCCAACGTATAAGCTTAAGTACGATGACATATCGGATCTTCACCTCGCTGCTCTCTCCGCCGTAGCTCTAGGCTACTACAAGGATCTCGACGAAGCGTACCGCCACATAGACCTGTCCTTAACCCAAGAGCTGAAGCCTACGACAGAACACAAGGAGGAGATTGAAAAGGCCTTCAAGCTTTTCAAGAAAGTCGAGGAGTCCCTACAGCAGGTCTACTCCCCCGAGTACGTGTTCTTCTAGTCATAGGTAGATTGAACGTAGATTGGAACAGTTTAGAACAAGCGACCAGCTGGCAGGGGCGCCATTCTCATTCTTGAAACCATTAGGAATCCTAGTTAGGTTTGGAGTGCTTGTAGTTTTTAAGCTGAGAAGTAGAGTAACATGTGTTCTCCGATGGTTATCTTCTCTTTGGGTGTACACAATTTTCTGCATAAATAATGCTATTGTTATTGTATAGAAGCATATTCTGTTTGCCCCTAACCTCCATGAAGGAGGGGAAGAACTAGAACTTTGGTCGACGGCTTGATTTTCTTCGTAGGAAGCTCC
>JAWBNY010000144.1:0-3482 GCA_038826985.1 Bathyarchaeia archaeon
CTTGATAAGCGCAAACATACAGGAAGCTACAAGAGCAAAACGCATGAAGCCATTATTCACAGTATCGGAGCAAGAGGTGAGCAAGGTAAGTGCTAATGATAGGACATCTCTTGAGGGGGCTCAGGCAGGAAAAATGATGCTTCTTGTTTTAGTTCCGGCAGCAACACTTTTCGGAACCACCTTCATAATCGGTGTCCTGTTTCCAGGAGTACCATACTGGCAGAGCTTTGTAGTGGGTTTCCTCTTATCAATGCCAATAAGTGCAGTTCTTTCCTCAAAAACAGGTCTCTCTGAGGGGGGACCTATAGTTACTCCAACCTCCTACATCGTAACGGATAGAGGTATCGCTTTCGAGCAGATGAAGAGAACCTTTATCCTTAGATTCCCGCTCAAACGAGTCACCCTTAGTAAGAAAGGAAACAGCGTTGATGTCGAGGGATTTAGCGAAGCCCCTCTTATTCCAAGCAGGCTCCGCTTGTATACATATAAGGCTGAAGAACTGTTTAAGCTTCTCAGCTCTCGAGTAAAGGACTAGATAAGGCTTATTCGTTCAACGTCGTCAGCTTTACCTGAGAGAAAGTATCAGTTGATGGCTCCTTTGAGTCAAGGATTGCTACAATTCTATCGGCCTTGACCCTACCGATTCCTTCAACCATTGCCAATTCAGCTGCAGATGCCCCGAAGACTTTTCGAGCTGAGCCAAAGTGGACAAGTAACCGATGAGCAAGCTTCGCACCTATCCCTGGAAGGCTTGAAAGCAGACCTATCTTAGCTTCCTCTAAGGTTCTTACCCTCAGCTTTTTGAATATTCTAGGCCTTACAGTATGCGACCTGTTTCTCATAGCCAAGGTATGGATGAAGCTAGCTGTCTGATGACGATTTTTTGTGATAAAGACCCTAATTCCATATGTGAAAAGGAGTGTTGCAACAGCACCCCAAATGGTATTTGGGTTCGAAAGTGTATCTATCACATCCTGTAAGTCGCCTTCGACCAAAACAAGCGAGGCCTCATAGACCTTCAGAAGCCTCTCGACCTGGTCGAAAAGTCTCCCTGAATAGATGGAGCGAATGAAATCGTTGACGGTCTTCCGCTCAACGACATATCCGGATGTGACTACATAGTCACCCACATCAAGTGTTGTAAATTGCACCGTAAGACCCATAGACTTTAGCAAGTTGGGCACTCCTGAGCGTCTTTCTCGTTCATCAACAACGACTCTAACGTTTGATTTCATCACCGGGGGTGATGTAAGAAGACATTATAAGCTTTAGGAAGACGATGAAGCTATGGCTGATAAGTAGTACAGATACAGAGAAAAAACCAATAGGGCGGCTCCAATTAAAAGAACAACGTAGTCCGACAGTTTTAGCTCCAATGTATAGAGGGTGGTTCGCCTTTTCTGAGCTCCAAATGCCCTCGATTCCATCGCCTCCGCAAGCTCAAGGCTTCTGCGAATTGCACCGACGATCAATGGGACAAGAATTGGAATGTAGTTTCCGATCCTTCTCAAAAAGTTGCCTCGTTCTAGCTCCAGACCTCTCGACTTTTGGGCATCCATTATTGTTTGCGCCTCAATCGCCAAGACAGGTACAAACCTCACAGCAGTAGTAAAGGCGAAGCAGAAATCGTATGGTATGTGACTTTGTTCCAATGCCAAGCTTAGGTCATCAGGTGAGGTCGTTAGAAAGAACAACGAAAAGCTTGACATTAAAACTACGAATCTGAAGGCTAATGTGCCCGAGTATATTATTATCCTAAATGTTAAAGTGAAAGAGTTCGAGACATATCCTACAACAATATTTGTAAAGAAGATGATCAGAGTCAGAACTAGCCCGCTACGTATAGTTTGCCCCCACTCCCTATGTACTTTTGCAAGGTAGATGAGCGGTATCTGTGAAAGAAAGAGTATCGTTAAAAAAGGAAGATCGGCAAAAAGAAGAGCAAGAATAAACATTACACATGAGATGACGAATTTCGTCCTTGGGTCAAGGCGATGAATAAATGTATCTCTTCTTCTAAACCGTAATCCTTCAAATGCTCTCATATTCTCTCTTTCACTCTGAGTAGGCTTGTAAGCAGCTCCTTTATGTCATCGATGCTTAAAACATTCTGAGGCAAACCTAGGTCTAAGAGGTGTCGGAGAAGCATGGTCAGCTGCGGAGGCGCGATAGAAGCCATCGACATAAGAGAGCTATCGTTGAAAATCTCACAGGCTGAACCATCAGATACAATCTTGCCTCTCGACATAAGGATCACCCTTGGACTACAGTCTGCAACAAACTCCACGTCATGAGTAACTACGATGACTGTTTTGCCCTCGCTATTCACCTTCATTATAAACTGGCGCAGTCTTTCTTTCTGAGCTTGGTCTTGACCAATGGTCGGTTCGTCGAGAACTATGACCTTAGGATCCCAAGCCAAGACCGCGGCCAAAGCAACTCTCTTTCTTTCTCCACCGCTCAGCATGAATGGAGATGCCTTCCTATATTTCTCCAGACCTAGAAGCCCTAGTACCCATGAAATCCTCTCCGAAACTTCTTCGTCCCTGAATCCAAAATTACGTAGACCGAAGGCGATTTCTTCCTCCACAGTTTCAGAGAAGAGTTGATGGTCAGGATTCTGGAAAACTATACCTACTTCTCGAGAAAGTCGGGCAACGCTAACCTTTCTAGTGTTTATGTTGTTAACAAAAACATCGCCTTTTGTTGGCTTAAGGATCCCGTTGAAATGTTTAACAAGCGTTGTCTTGCCAGCACCATTCTCTCCCATAATGGCAACAAACTCTCCATCATTGATGACGCAAGAGACTCCGCTCAGCGCCTCCGTATTTGGCGGGTAAGTAAAGTAGACGTCCTTTACCTCGATCAGTTAGTCAGCTTCCTCCTGATCTCATCTGCAAACTCCTCAACGGATAAAGGAATATCGCCAAGGTTGAAACCTTGTAACTGCAACATCTGATGAAGCTTAATAATCTTCGGTACCCCGATGCCTACTGACTCCACATATTTCGAAGCAAATATCTTCTTTGGACAACCATCCGCCACGATTCTACCTGAATCCATAACAACAACTCGGTCAGCGTATTTGCTTAGAAGGTCAAGTCGATGCTCGACAATAATTATTGTTATCTTTAACTCGAGGTTTAGTCGTTTTATCGTGTTAAACAAACCGCCAGCAGTGACAGGATCCAAGAATGATGTTGGCTCGTCAAGAACCATTATCTTTGGCTGCATAGCTAGGACGCATGCTATCGCCACTCTTTGCTGCTGGCCTCCAGACAATTCAAATGGTGCTCTATCCTTCAACTGCGATATCCCCACAATATCCATGGCCCAGTCAACGCGCCTCCTCATCTCTTCCCTAGGGATGCCAAGATTCTCGAGGCCGAACGCAATATCTTTTTCAACCGATAGAGCAAAAAGTTGGTTCTCGGGATTCTGAAAGACGAACCCGACATACTGAGCCAATTCACCTGTCGTGT
>JAWBNY010000145.1:0-3466 GCA_038826985.1 Bathyarchaeia archaeon
TGTTTACGCTGCCCTTCTGCTACACTCCTCTGGGAAGAAGGTCGATGAAGAGGGTCTGAGAAAGGTCATAGCGGCAACTGGTGCTCAGGTTGAGGAAGCAAGGATAAAGGCTTTAGTGGCTTCTCTGGCCGAGGTCAACATTGACGAGGCGATAAAATCAGCCCCTGTGTTCGCTACTGCACCAGCAGCAGCACCCGTCGAGGCCCCGAAGGAGGCGCCAAAGAAGAAAGAGGAAAAGAAGGAAGAGAAGAAGGAAGAGGAAGCAATTGCAGGCCTAGGTGCTCTGTTCGGTTAACACCTCTATCTTTTCTAGGTCGTATACTTACAAGATTTTGGAGTGATAACAACCGTAAGCCAGAATTCTTAACGGAAAGGATTGTCTAATCATGTTGTTGAAAACCGGCACTTCTGCATAGCTGACTTCTTGAGGAGAGGTTGCGTTGAAATTTGAGAAGGAGGAGTATACGCTTCCGCTCTTCTTTGAAAACGGGTTTGAAAGAAAGCGGTGTAGAGTTTGTGGAGATTTCTATTGGACGCAGAATCCGGCGATGGATATTTGCGGTGACGCCCCCTGTCAAGAATATACGTTTATTGGGAAACCTCCTACACGACGGGCATTCACAATTGAAGAGTTGAGGGAGGAGTTTCTTAGATACTTTGAGCGGAATGGTCACACAAGGGTCAAGCCGTATCCGGTCATCGCACGGTGGAGAGACGACCTATTTGTAACCATTGCAAGCATAGCTGATTTCCAGCCTTACGTTACAGACGGTTTGATTCCTCCTCCAGCGAATCCTTTGGTTGTTAGCCAGCCTTGTCTTCGCTTCCTTGACGTGGACAATGTGGGTCTAACCGCTGGACGCCATCTTGTCATATTCGAGATGGGTGGACATCACGCCTTCAACTACCCTGACAGATATGTCTATTGGAAGGATGAGACTGTTCGCTACCACCATGACTTCATCACCGAGTGTCTCGGCGTTAGGTCTGAGGAGGTTACATACAAGGAGGGATCTTGGTCGGGAGGAGGTAACGCAGGTCCATGTCTAGAAGGAAGTGTTGGCGGGCTAGAGGTGTGTACCTTAGTCTTCATGCAGTACAGGGTTTCAAATGGCCAGCTGGAAAATATGCCACTCAAGATAGTTGATACAGGCTACGGAGTTGAGCGCTACACATGGCTTTCGCAGGGAAGCCCCAGCGGTTTCCATGCAATCTATGGCGATCTTTTGAGTAGACTTCTCTCCTTGGCCGGCGTGAACAGAGTCGAAGAAAGGATCCTAGTTGAGAGTGCCAAGTTCTCCGCCCTCATGAAGATTGAATCAACCTCGGACCGTAGAGTTCTCAGGTCTAAGGTTGCTGAGAGAGTCGGCGTCGAACCGGGTCAGTTGGAGGCTCTCATGACACCTTTGGAAAACGTTTACGCTATCGCTGATCATACAAAGGCTTTGGCTTTTATGCTTGCAGAAGGTGTAGTTCCCTCAAACGTTAAGGCTGGATATCTAGTACGTCTGCTTATCCGTAGAACATATCGACTTCTCAGAAGCCTAGGCATAGAGGACAAATTACCCGAGATAGTGGAGTGGCAGATTGAGAGATGGTCTCCAAGCTTTCCCAATCTTCTGGAGATGCGGGGCGAGATCTTGGAAGCCCTCGCAGCCGAAGAGCGAAAGTATCGCGCAACCTTGAAGCGTGGTGAAGAGCTCACACATAAGCTGTCACGTGAACTGAAGGCCCGTGGTCAATATGAGATAACAGCGACAGTTATTGCAGAACTATATGATTCGCATGGAGTCCCCCCAGAAGTTGTTGCCGAGGCCGCCAAGTCTGAGGGTGTAAAAGTACATCTCCCAGATAATTTCTACACAATCGTTGCAAGTAGACACCAAGCCCCAACTCAGGTAAGAGAGGAAACTAGGAGCGATGCAACTCTATCCTCACTCAACCTGCAAGCTACCGAGACCATCTACTACGATGATCCATATACAACAACATTTAAAGCTAGAGTGTTAGAGGTCGTAGGTCAAAACATCATACTTGACCGAACTGCCTTCTATCCCGGCGGAGGAGGGCAGGTATGTGATACGGGTTTCTTACTCTTCGACGGCAACGAAGTCGAGGTCACAGAAGTTACCAAGGTTGGCAACCTCATCATCCATCGGGTAAGCGGTGTAACTCCAAATAAAGGTCAGGAAGTGCATGGAAAGATTGACTGGAACCGCCGTCTCAGCCTGATGCGTCATCACACGTCTACACATATACTGCTTGGAGCTGTTCGCGAAGTTCTGGGACAGCATGCCTGGCAGGCAGGTGCCGAGAAGGAAGTTATGCAATCAAGGCTGGATGTGTCTCACTGGGAACGGATCCGCCCAGAGCAGTTGGCAAAGATTGAGCTACTTGCTAACCAGCGTGTGATGGATAACATCCCAGTCGATGTTCAATGGCTCCCTCGCGAGGAGGCTGAGAAACGCTATGGTTTTCGTCTGTATCAAGGCGGAGTCGTTCCAGGAAGGCTAATCCGTGTTGTCAAGATAGGTGACTGGGATGTTGAAGCATGTGGCGGTACCCATTTGCGTACTACTGGAGAAGTTGGTGTCATCAAGATCCTGCACACAGAGCGCATCCAAGACGGAGTGGAACGCATAGTCTTCTCCTCTGGGATGCCTGCCCTCGAATACATTCAGAGTATTGAGCTGCAAGCAAAGACAGCATCTGAAGCGTTAAATGTGCCTAGCGGGCAACTGAGTAAACATGTTTCTGAGATCCTTGAGAAAACAAGGCTTTTGGAGAAGGAGTTGAAGCAGCTTAAGGAGAGGATGGTTCTTCACGAGCTTAAGGAGACGCTTCAGATGGCCAAGACTCTTAATGGGGTGAGGCTTATTCTCCACAGTTTGAAGGACGTTTCTCCTGAGGCAGTTATTGGAGCAGCTAGCATTATTGCAAAGGAAGAGCCTGACGTGGTTTTCGCTGTCTGCAGCATCGAGGACAGAGCAAACCTAATCATCCTCGCTGGTGACCAAGCTGTAAAGCATGGTATTAACGCTGGGGCGATAGCTTCTCAAGCAGCACTTGTTCTCGGCGGAGGTGGCGGTGGGAAACCAAACTTTGGGCAGGGTGGAGGATCTAGGCTCGACATGGTTGAGGAGGCCTTAAAGACAGCGTTAACAGTTGCCGCGAGGCAGGTTGGGGGATCCTAAAGCCTTGGACTGGAAGAGGTTGGAAGAGAAGTGGCAGAAACGGTGGGCAGAGGCGCATGTTTTCGAGGCAGATGCCCACCCAGGAAAGCCAAAGTTCTTTATAACAATAGCTTTCCCGTATCCAAACATGCCCTTCCATGTAGGTCATGGACGACCATACACACTGACAGATGTGTATGCTCGCTATATGCGTATGCGTGGATACAACGTTCTCTTCCCTATGGCTTTTCACTACACAGGTACCCCAATACTTGCAATAGCTAAACGTGTCG
>JAWBNY010000146.1:0-3420 GCA_038826985.1 Bathyarchaeia archaeon
ATTACAAGCATACGAGAAAATGCACCAACCAGCAATAGCTGTTTGATGTTTTTTACGTTTTCTTTGGCTTGTTCGTTTCCTATCTTAGTGATACATACAACGGCATAATAGAGGATTGTAAAAAGTAGAAGTTGACTAGGAAATGCGTAGATGAATGCGAACAGTACAGGTCTTAAATTGAGTTGTTTGATATAGGTTTGAGTCTTCTTATAAAGATAGTCCGGTTCATAGCCAAGAATTCTCACCGTTGCATCAATGTGTGGCTCAATCATAGTCCTCTCATGGTACTCATTCCAAGTCGTTATCAGTACTGCCTTCACTTTGTCCTTCATAGCGAGTACGAATTCCCATTGCTGGTCATATAGTCTCGCTGAATAATCTTCGTCTTTGACTATCGGGTTGCTTCTTTGAAGACGCGAATCATCATGTCTCGGAAGTACCGCCACAACACCATCATAGGAGACAATAGGCGGTATTGTCCAGTAGGGCCAGTCTCCGAACTCTCGATTTCCCACAACCCTAGTCGAGAATATCAAGTCTTTAGGTGGGTTCAAAGGAACAAAAAAGGCAAGCAGAGGCCTATCTTCCCAGAAAAAGTATTGTTTCTTATATGGATGTACATATTTGTCTAGTATATAGCTTTTTGCTTGAGCAATTCTTGTTTCATTGAGTTCACAGAAGTCTCCTTTACATCCATAGTACTCTGTAGGCTCCACCATGATTGCTGCCTTAACATCTAAATTCTCTTCTTGGATGACTCTAAAAACAAGCTGAGTGGCTTTATCTTCATACGTATCTATACCTGTCCAAGATATAATAACAAAATCAATACCTGCTTCCTCAATCAGTTTTAATTGCTGACATATGACAGTGCGATTGAGTGAAGAGTAATAGCCACGATAGTACTTTGTACTTGGTATATCCACTACTACGCTTTGTTGATCTTCATTCCAGTGTCTCTCTTCACCGTACCACACATAATAGAAGACCCCCACAAGAATCTGTCCTCTTTCTGCAGACGACAGATAGTGTCCGATAGTAAGCACACCATTCCACAAGGCCAGAGCAATTATCATTACAACAATGAACCTTCGGGTATTCAATCCTATATCACCCAAAAAGTCTTCAGGTCAGCTAAAAACTCGATGAGGTTATCTTTGAGTATGACCTCTCTAAAGCTCATATATGACCCGTACTCCTCAGACTCTGCACGCTGAGCCTCATTGCTAGATGCCACATATGCATGTAAGGTTAAGCCCAACAACTAAACCAAAACATTTGGGACTATCTGATAAGGAAATCGCTTCCAGTTACCAGCTAAGTAGGTTTTACTACAGAGATGTAGACTCGCAACCAATATGTACCTTCTGTTCCCTAAGCATTTTAGAGCCCTACATGCGACTACCAGTAGGCTAAAACTATTACTAAGATATGGATTCTAAGCATAGTGCGCTCCTTGTGTAAATTTAGTTTCATTAATGAACTCAACATACAAGAAGGGCTATACATCTTCAGCCAAGCTTCCTAATTCAGGCATATCCCACGCTGGCCTAAGATATTCCCTCAAGACCTCTTTAGATACCATAAACCAGTATAGATCCAAATCTAGCTAGCTTCTCGATGGATAGATACGGTTTAGGCACGAACCAACGGATAATTTAAGACTGTTCTATTCCTGGTTTGCTAATAACCTTTCATACATTATATAGAAGACTTTACTATATTTATCCTTCAACCGTATAAACCCGACATCGAAGACTGAGATGCGACTGTAACGATCACTTGAACAGCCATTCTTGAAGAAGTAGAATCTCCGGTTCCTGATTCTCTATAGGGCATCTCCACTCAACACTCAAGAATTAGCTATCTATTTAATAACGTATGCTTCTGGTTATTCTCAATAACAGGCCCAGATATGTTAAAGGCGACGTAAATGTGCAATGCATTGCTATACTCGATACTCAAAGGTTTTTTATAGACATTAACAAGTAAACCTAGAGCTACTATCAGATTTAATGTCAAAGATATGAGAATGGCCGTAAGAACTCAACATCTTTTACAGATCAGGTGCAAATGTCGAACAAACTCTTTAGAGAATCGTGGAACCTGAACAATTGGTTTATTAATTACAATTTTGTTTTATGAAGAAGAGTTATAAAAAGGTGTCAATCAGAAGTATGATCGTAAGGACGGCGCATACTTGATAGTCAATATAGTCTGCGACGTCATGATGGAATTGGAGGGCTCAGTTCGTCCCGCCCTGTATCTTGCCATAGAGCTGGCAAAAAAAGGCCATACCGTCTCAATATTTTCACCTTTTATGACAAGAAAAGTTAAACAATATTTACATATGAACCATATAGTGCCACGGGACTTTGGAGAAAAATTCACATCGGTAAGGCTCGGATCCTCTATTCTATGGTTTGAGGCATGGGCTCGGGAAGCCTTTCTAAGACTCAATTCTAAACGCTTAGGAGACGGTTTCTGCGCAACTGTTAACTTTTCACAGGTCGTATCCATACCTTGTACCGTGTGGTATCTACAAGGACCTGTATCGACGGCACTTAGAGATATGGAGAGGCAGCTGAATCTCTACCTTAGAATTGTCTACAGGCTAGGTAAAACAGTAATTGACAAAGCTGACAGTAGACTAGTCCACGAGGCAAGCAAGTGCTCCGCCTATGTGATAGCTAATTCTAGATTCTGTGCCGCAATGTATTCAAGTCTAGGCGTAAATGTACAAGAAGTAATTTATCCACCGATTGACTGTAAAATATTCCATCCCTCAACTCAAAAGCCTTCATCAGAGTATGTCCTCGCCTACCTTGGAAAGGAGACGAAGATCCCAGTTCTACATAGTATAGCCAGTAAAGGTGTGAAGATAATAATATTTGGTTCAAGAATTCCTATATTTTTTTCTCCAATGCAACAAGACCTAGCTAGGCACCCCAACGTTGAATATAGAGGCAGAGTGCGTACAGAGGAGCTTGTGCAGCTATATTCAAACGCTTTATTCACAGTTTTCCCATTTAGCCATGAACCCTTTGGCTATATACCTGCAGAAAGCATGGCTTGTGGAACTCCTGTCCTCACATATGGCTTGCAGGGCCCTAGCGAAAGTGTAATCGACAAGTATTCTGGATGGTTTGTAGGCTCGGATGAGGAAATGATAAGCAAAGCCGTCCAATTATGGAAGGAGGGTTATGACCAAAATATCAGGAAGAACTGTATCGCAGTAGCCTCTAAACTTGACAAAGAGATATACACTAGAAAATGGTTGCAAATACTAGACAATTTATAAGACTTCATTTTCAATTTCATTGAACTTCATATTACCTTGCGGATCTTCAACCGTGGTAGGGATCCAGCAATCGGAATATGTAATAAAGTTGAGAGTGCCCTAAATAACGGAAATGGATG
>JAWBNY010000147.1:0-3370 GCA_038826985.1 Bathyarchaeia archaeon
CTTATCCGCTTTATCCGTGAGAACAGTAGAGCAAAGCTCTTCCTCGACCCGCAAGGGATGGTTCGCCAAGTCGACGCAACTGGGAGGGTGAGGGACTTTTCCAATGCGTATGCGACGATGGAGTATACAAGCCTCGTCGACTTCATCAAACCCAACGAACATGAAGCGAGGGTGATGACTGGACATGAGGACCCCTACTACTCGGCTAGGCTTATGGTAGACTGGGGAGCAGAAGTAGGGATTGTAACCCTAGCTGAGCGCGGTTCAATCATCGCCAAAGAGAGGAATATCCTTCGCATACTAGCATACAAGACTTTTGCCAAAGACCCAACTGGCGCAGGAGATACCTATGCAGGCGCGTTCATAACGAAATATCTAAGCGGAGCTAATCTCTACCATTGTGGCCTCTTCGCCTCCGCCGCAGCCAGCATCAAGGTTGAGCATATTGGACCTAACTACCCTCTAGAGCTGAGTGAGGTTGAACGCAGGGCACGGAAGCTTTTCGGAGACTAACAGAGTTATTCCTCTAGACCTATGTCAAGAAGGCTAAGCTGCGTAATGATTCACATATTCTCCAGAAAAGATTACTTATATCGCACTCGTACATCCTTCCGGTTTAGTGGGCCGGTGGTCCAGTGGCTACGATGCCACCCTTACGAGGTGGAGACCGTGGGTTCGATTCCCACCCGGCCCACCTAACCCTTTCCTCCCTAAAGAGAAGAAGCAAGCCCAGTTCTGATGAAGGAGCCATGCAGAGAAAGAGGAATCTTCAGCCCGACAAACTTGCTTGGCAGCCTTGCTTGTTATGTTTACAATAACCTTGATATGGCCTAGCAATGAAGGGAGATGCCTCTCTTAATTTGTTGGGGAAATTTTTCGGAGAGGTAAATAGGCATGAGACAAGCTGTTTTTCAGGAAAACAGGGAGTATCGGTCCGATTTCTGAGAGGAATTACGTCGAAGATCCATGGAGATTACGTCGAAATTAAGTTGCTATTAGACTGATTCAACCATGGAAGAGATGATATGCTGCCTCCAGTATGTGATCAGCTTACTTCAAAATACCTGTTTATACCGTTCAGCATATACTGGATAGCTATTGCTGCGATTAAAAGAGCCATTATTCTTGCAATTATAGAGGATCCTGATTTCCCTAGGAACCTGTAGATGGGGTCTGCTAGTCTTAAAGTCAGCCATACAAAGGCAAATACTATCACAACAGATGTTAATGTTATTATCAAGCCAAACTCTTGAAGATTAAAAATAGTTGTGGTTATAGCTCCAGGACCGACAAGAAGTGGCACCGCGATAGGAACAGAGCTAACATCCTCATATGAGTCTGCAGGCCCCTTCCATTCTCCTTCAAGTAGGAGTCTGACAGCAATTATCAATAGCAGAAGCCCCCCAGCGATCATGAAGCTGTAGATTGAAACGTTAAAGAAGCTGAGAATTCCTTGGCCGGTGAAAGCGAAGACAAGAAGAAGGAAAAACCCGGTTAGGGCTGCGGAGCGGAATATCTTTCTTCTTTGTTGTTCACTGAATCCTTCAGTCAGACTGATAAATATTGGAATGTTCCCGATGGGGTCAACTATCATGAACAGTGCTACAATCGCCTTTACTAAGCTAGGGATACTATCAACAAATGATTGAGCAAACAACTCGAACATGAACATGAAACCTCAAACGAAATATGGCTAATAAACTAGACGCTTCAACTAGCTTTACCGAATTGTTACCCGGTCTTCGATGTCTATTAGAATCACAGGAGTACCTAGACTACTGAAAGATATTGAATCTTGCCATGTTACGTTTCAACGTGATAGATAGTAAGCTACGGTAACGAAGAGAAGAGAAAAATGTTCACAGTGCATCTCTGGCAACGAGGGAAATCATTGCTGACATAAGCCGTAATTCGGGTAAGTCCAGGTAGAAAGTTAAGAGAACCGTTACATACTTCTCGAGATTGAGTCAGCCTCTTGAAGCGTAACAGCCAAGTAGTCCAACTCACTAAGCAACTTGCAATGACCAACACTAAGGCAAGTATTCGACGAGTGCTGAGACACCGTTAATAGTCGATGGAATTGAATAAAGCAATTTCAAATCCATGTCTTTATATGAGAGCTATTGAGTGTATAGGCACTCAGAGTTGACAGATATGCCAAAGATAGTAATTGTCTACGAGAGTATGTCAGGTAACACCGAGAAGATGGCGAAAGCAGTTGCCGAGGGCGCAAGTTCCATTAAAGGTGTGGATGTTGAGATTTACAAAGTAGGTACACGTTTTCCAGTCTCTTCGCTCGATAAAGCAGACGCGATCATTGTTGGGTCACCAACGGTGTACGGCAATACTGCACCTGAAATGAGAGAGTTCCTGACATCACTCGCAAACCTCAAGAAGTCTGGAAGAGTGTTGCTAAAGAACAAGATAGGAGGAGTCTTCGGCTCCTATGGTTGGGATGGCGGTTGGGTTGTAGATGCCTTAGCTGAGTCGATTAAGAGCCTTGGAGTCACCGTGATTCCTCCGATAGTTTCGGCGGCCGACCAAATGGGTGGGATGGGAATCAGGGTCAGCGAAGATAAGCTTGAGCAATGCAGAGAATTAGGGAGAAATGTAGCCCGTAGACTTACACAGTTTTAAGTTCCCTTTCCGATGGTTTGCCCGATAATTTAGGGCCCCTATCTAGTCTGAAAGCCTTATTTTATGTGAAGTGTTTTTCTGTAGGTTTCTAGGCTAGTCTTGACTCTTCAAGAATAAGCCTTGGAGGAAGAGGTAGTGAAGGAGACCCATAGAGGAAACTACACCATAAAGGAACTGTTCATAGAGGATAGAGTCCCTAGCCTGATGATAAAGAGGGGAAAGGGGAGTCGGCCAATGGTTGTTTATGTTCATGGCGCGTTCTTATGGAAGGAGTATGACCTCGGTCTGCTACTGAGGATGGTTGACAGGGGTTTAAATGTACTTAGTATCGATGCTGCCAGGCACGGGAAGAGAGAGCGATTCACAGCTAGGGGTCTTCTGCAGCTCTTCAAAGAGGCTGTTGAAAGCTTCCCGACGGTGCAGATATCGGTCTTTGTAGAGACGGCGAAGGACTTACCTGTTGTCATTGACTACCTAGAGTTTGAGGAAGGTATAGAGCAGGTTGGTGTAGCCGGATACTCTATGGGAGGATTCATTGCGCTTGCTGCTGCGTCTCTAGATAAAAGGATTAGGGCTGTGGCCTCCTTTGGGGCTGGTGGTGACTGGAGGTTTCTGTTTGAGCGGTCGTCGTTTCCTAAACTGATGGGGTTCAACACAGTAACAGGGAAGCTTGAAGATAGTACTCTAGAACTTATTTCTAAGTGGGATCCTATTGAACGCATTGATCGGATTC
>JAWBNY010000148.1:0-3366 GCA_038826985.1 Bathyarchaeia archaeon
AATTGAATACCAAGCAAAAAGTTACCATCATAGCTGCAACTCATGACTCAAAGATAATAGATGTCAGCGACGTAGTTGTGTGGATTAGGGACGGCAGAATCGAAAAGGTGGAAAGAAACTCTAGCCTAAGAGACTAGGCCTCACTTCCCCCTACGTGCACTCCAATCGACAATAAGCATCCGAACATATGAGACACATTCATTCATCATCGAGGCATTACCACCTCTACAGACCATCTTAAGCAAATAGTTGGCATCATCAAGTTTTCTTTCAGCAATAAGCCCAAAGGGAAAAGCCCCAACCGCTTCATGTTGACCAAAAGCAAAGTTGAAGAAAATAGCTTTCACATGCCGGTCAGCATTAGAACTCTCTTCCAGCTTTGTCATCTTCTGAACTAACAAGGGGTCAAGTGATGCGTGTGAGGATAAAACCTGTGAGTGTACTCTTCCTTTAACATACTCAAACAAAGCGTCCACATCATTAACTCTGAAAGGTAGGGGGAACTCTACCGGACCACTACTTTCTCTGTATTTTTGTCCCATACTCCACCTCCTAATAAGGGAGGGGGTGAGCCCAGTTGAGTACCTTATTGCAAAACCTGTACCAACCAGAACAGCTGCGAGGGAGATACCGACCGAGGCCACAGACCATAGAGCAGAAACCTTCTGTCTCACCTCCACAAGAATGTTTAGAATCGAAAGTAGACGGTAGCAAACAAGTCCAAACAGGTAGCCAATGCCGCCTCCGGTGAAACCTATTACTGCTGCTTCAGCCATAAAGAGGCCTCCAATATGTGTGGGATTTAAGCCCACTGAAGAGAGAATTGCTACCTCCTTCCTTCGCTCGAAAACGGCATTCCACATCGTTACCACTACGTTGAGCATAACAATGGCCCACGGAATCATTATCGAAAAGCCTTTTGCTTCGGTATACTCGCCCACCACCATATGGTAGACCTTGTTCCCATCCAAAGACCAAACCGCTAGGTCACGTTCCAGAGCAATTCTACGACCCATAGAAAATGCTAAACTAGAGTCTCTTAGGAGAACACGGATCCGGGAAAGTCCAACGGCTATAGACATTTCTTTTGCGATATCTGCAGTAGTGATGATCACTTCGGATGGGTCGCAAGACTCAACGGTGATAATTGGTGGGTCTGCAGGTATGATAACAGTCTTCTTTGGAACAACAGAAGCTGAATCGAAGTCTACAATGCGACGGAGGGCATTGTCATCAAAGAGACCGACGATGGTTACTAGGAACTTGCTTGATACGCTGCTCCAAGAAAGCTGTTCTCCTACATCGATACCAGCAGCATCGGCGGCCTTCCTGCTGATCAATACTGGACGACCTTCTTCCTTCAATAAGTTACCTTCCATAGCAATCCTCGAAAGATCAGGGATTTCAGCCTCTTCCGTAGGTTGTATTCCCAATATGCCGTAGACCGGTAGAGCACTTGTCGGTTCATTAAGTTTGGCAAGTAGGCCTATGTTTCCTATTAAAGGGGCATTTTCATACTTAGGTGCCACGGATACTATCTCTTGTTTGCTCCTAAGCCAGTTAAGTGTAGAAACATCTAAAGGAAGAAATGTTGTAGTATAAGGCAGACCTTTACTTAGCGGTCTCCTCACAAGTAATCCAGAGGCTGTACCTGAGGCGTTAGAGGAGCTTATTTCCAAACCATAGCCAGTTGAAAATGATGTTAATGTGACAAAACTCATGGCTAACAAAGTTACAGAGATAAGAGCGAGCAAGAAACGAGTTGTTCGCCTCCTAAGGTTCTTTTTCGCAATGGAGAATATCTGGACGATTTTTGGATTGGAGAAGTAGGATGTTGCAATAAGGCTAATGAAAGCAAAACAAAATGTCGCTATAACATTCTGATAAAAAGAAGTCGGCTCAACAAGCCTTGATCCAGGATATACAAAGAATAGAGCTGTAAAAAAGCATACTGACAGAGCGAATGTTAGGAGCAGCTTTAGAGGCCAACGGTCAACCATGAATGAGGCTATAACGACAGCGGTCAGGTTCAGGAAGAGTGCGAGAATTGAAACCGATGAGGCTGCTTCGGAATACATGGTATTGATTCTCTGGTATATGCTCGCTAATCCTACGTAGGCTTCTCGTAGATCGGCATAGGCGGAGTCGTATGAAGCTCTCGCAATTTCTTCATCAGCAGAGCCCAGCAAGTCCTTGAACTTCGCATATTCTTGACGCTCAAGCGAGATATAGAAGCCCTGCCTTTCAACCTCGTCCAGTCTTTGTTCCACGTGTCTAGACAAATTCTCGACGGTGGCGAGGTTGAAGCGACAAACAGGTAGATCAATCTGTAACCTTACTAGGTCGCCTCTATAGACTCTTAATTCCTCAAGATTGATAGAGCGTGAAACAGTCTTCGTACCAATGAGCATAGAGGAGTTAACCATAATATGAATGGGTATATTGGCTGGAACAACAAGCGTCCTTTCATCCAATCCAAGCATAGTGTGGCTAGGTGAGGAAGTGCTGCATGAGTCATAGATAATAGGACAATCATCCTTTGAGGAGCACAGTGCTGTGAAGACTGAAGAATATGGGTTCGTGCTTGACTCCACGAAGCGGAGCTCACCCTGTATGTGAACTGTGCCTCCTGGACTGAGTTCAAGAGTCACGATACCTAGATGAGGGAGGACTATATCTTTGTATGCGGGCACGTAGTCGATTCCCGAGGTTTCAGGTAGGTCAAAATATGCAAACACCCGGATATTGCTTGTAATCCGTATTTCAGCTTGGAAGAACCCCTCCCGGTCGCTGTTTGTAGATGCTACTAGACGCCATCTTGTTTGCTGAGCTTGAGATATATCCCAAAGCTGGACATTAGCGTTGTAGAGGGGCATACCATCGGACTTGTCGATTACCTTACCTCTAACAATAACCGATTCCATGCTCTCAGCATGTAAAATAACCATTGTAGAAGCCGTAAACAACGATAGCGTCAGTAAGATTATGAGGTATCTTCTTCCCATGAGAAATCACAGAGTTGTGGTTATTCCTCCATAAAAGCCTCCCGTATCGCTGTATCCTCAAAAGACTAAATCATCTTGTTGTAAAGTGTTTCGTTTTCAGGTGTAGCATCGGACATGTCGTAGCGGAGGTTGTGGTTTATCAAGGTCTATTTTCAATACTAACTGTTTTCTCAATGGTCCTTCTTTTTGCATTCACGGTCATTTTGAGATATCACTGTGAATAATGTTGTAAATGAAAAAAGGTAAATAGATTAGTATAGACAGCTGTTGAACGGGCAAGCTTGTTTTGAACGACACCAAGGGTTTATTTTCGGCAGAGTACTAAGCCTGATGGTAATACGTGTTCCAGAGGCTAATTTCC
>JAWBNY010000149.1:0-3261 GCA_038826985.1 Bathyarchaeia archaeon
ATCCATCGTCAAGACGTCTAACGATTATCGGCGGAGTCTTCTCCGGTCCTGACAGGCTCATCCGATGCTTCAGCTTCAGCCTTTCATCCTCTGTGAGAAAGTTGCAGTTCCAATTGTTGGGCTTAACCTTTCCAAGTTCAATCTTCAGCAAGCAAGAACGCCCTCTCAGCGCGAACAGAAGCGAAAACGAGGTCAAAGGCTTCAGATGGTGGTGGAGGACCCAGCTCCCTTAGCTTGGATGCGAGGTCAGATAGTCCTGCTCCACTCTCGACAGCCTCGGCTATAGGCAACCAACCTATCCTTCCACCGAGAGCTTGATCAGCCGCGCATATTGCTGCAGCCGCCGAATACACTGGGTTTCTGCCCTTCAGCTCATCCTCAGCACTTTCAGCAATCGCCATCGCGTATCTTTCAACGGTTGATAGGTATCTGTATGAGACTTTCCCTTTCAGCTTTGCAGTTATCTTTGAGATGTAGTCTCTCGGCTGCATGAGCTTGCGCGGTAGATTCATGACCCGTGAAGCCCTGTTAAGTAGCCTGTAAATCCTGTTCTCGTCGTAGTCCAATCCCATCGCCCTCAATGTCTTAGCGTACTCCTTCATGCCGAGCGGCGTCTTCGTTATCTTGCAGGCGTTCCAAATAGCTGCGATAGCCGTCTCCGCAACTGTAAGCCTTACGCCAGCACTACCCCTCACAGCCCTCAAAATCTTCCTAGCCTCAACCATCGCCTGGGCTGAAACATGTCCTGGAAGCGCAAGATTCGATGACAGGATATCGATTTGGGTGGCTACGGCTAGCTCGGTCCTCTCCCTGCTTGTAAGCCTATCGGATCCCAAAGTGAAGCTTGTGTAATCCCAGAGGTCTGGTCGGTTGAAGCTTCGAGGCTCCGGAGAAGGCTCAAACTCGGAGATTACCAGTCCACACTCCGAACATACAACCTCGTGTTCCCTCTTCACAAGTCTATGGTGTTCGCATTCAGATGTGTCTTCAACCTCACCCATCATTATTATTCATCGCCTTTTCACTCCGAAGAGAAGAAGAACTCGTCTGGGACTGTTCCGAGCACTTTGATGAAGCCCTCGTGTTTGCAGAAGTTTAGGATGCGGTTCAGTTCTTTGTCATCCTTGTTTTGGAAGGTCTTCTTGTAGCCAAATTGGCCTACTCTAACCCTAACCTCGACGCCGTCCAGCTTCTCAAGGGTTTGGTAGATGCCGTATCGGCACCATCGGGTCTGGTCCTCGATGTTCTCCCAATCCTCTACTAAGTTAACCAAACTCATCACCTTTCAACTATGTTGCCCACAAAACTTAAGGAGTTTCTGGGCGTGTAACTGCACTAGTGCAGTTGCACTAGTCTATCTGCACACATCTCGCTACAACTTCTACTATGAAAGAGCATTAAGAATCATAGCAATCTTCTCCATGTCAGCGGTGCAAAGAACCTTATCAAAATCCAATTTATCCAGTAGGATAGCTAGCTTTCCTCTAGGCGTTAATCCATAGACAAATGACTTTTTCATTTCATCAATACCTACCACTTCGAGAAAACCCTCTTCCTGTAGGGCGTGGATACGGCGGTGTATAACTGAATAACGAGTGTAACGAAAATCTCTGAGCGTTCTTATCCTTTTTCGTAGGTCAGAGATGGTTAATGGTCCATGCTGAGCTAGAACTCCAAGGATGACCCTGTTGAGCCTGGCCTTCGTCCCAGTGAAGACTGAAAGCCTGACTCTCCCAACCTCTTCCATACCGCAGTCTTATCTCGCTTCCGCTGTGGAGGGCCACGCCGAGAAAGACCATCTGTCTCACAACCTCACTTCAGTAAGGGGCAATTTTCACAACAGCTCTACAGTCTTACCTCCAATCTGTTAATTTGCAGTTCAGTGCTTCCTGATGTTTGCGGAAGCCGAAGGCACCTAAGACGGTTTCAGCTACGTCTAAGGCTAACTCAACGTATCTCTCTTTATCGTAGTAACTACGACCCTGCATTGGGATCGAGACTACACGCCTGTAGGGATTACTGTGTCCAGCGTTGACGTATAGAAAGTTGACTGTTTCTCCATCCGTTAGGCGCGTTCCCCTCATCTCGATCTGCTTGGCAGCCGCAACATGAGGGAGCATACTACGGTATTCATTAACTGGTTTCCTGAGGACCTTAATGACTGTAAGCCTCGTAGGATCAACCTCTCCTCTCTGAATCCGATGACAGGTCTCCATCACGAAATCGCACGCTTTTCTATACTGCATTCTCTCCACATCATGAGCGTTCTCAGCGTCGAAGAATATCTCCATCAGTTTCTCTTGGAACTCTTTTAGAAAGGGTGGAGTGTCGTGTCGTCTGAGATCTATTCCCCTGTAATATAGTTCGCCGTCGGTCAGTTTCCCGAAGTATCTTCTGGTAGCCTCCATTTCCGGCATCGATTCTTGGCTCAGGAAGACTAAGAACTTGTAATGGTGATCCAGAGCTATTGGAAGCCCTGTTTCACGGCTGATCTTCGCAGCTAACTGCTCATAATCCTTCTGTGTGGCTTCAGTCTTCTTTAGGAAGAGGCTGTCGGTATCCCCGTAAACAACGTTGAATCCGTCCTCTAAAGCGACGTTGATAGACCTCAAGAGGACTTGTCTAGCGATCCTGTTTATCTCTTGGTAGACGGCGATGTTGCCAAACCTGTTGGCGAAGCATGCGCTGAAGCCATAGATGCATACTAGAATACCTTTTAGGGCTGTTTGACGCTGCTCGCACCAGAGCCGCTCCATGCTTTCTCGAGGATACTCTTTTCTCATATGTTTGAAGTAGAGCCTTCGGTCGAGAAACCTCTTAGTTAACTGACCAAGGAAGCCCTTGAAAGAGTTGTCCACAGCCTCCGGCGTGACGGTCTCGTAGCTAACATTGAACCTTTCAATGATGTTAGGGAACATCGATTCAAAATCCAGTTCCCCCACATTCTCGTGAAGACCCGCTTCAGGAGCAAGTAGGAGACCGCCTCTATCTCTGAAAACAATATCTCTTGCAGTCATGCCGTAGTTGTAGAAACTCTTCTTCTCTGGGAGCAGTATGCCCCTCTTCAAGGCTTCGTAGCTCTGTCGACTGTCTATGGTTCTTCCGGCCTGCCACTTGGCGCTTAATTCGGGAGGAGCCATAGTGAACCTTGACCTTTCCACAACCCCAGCTACTCCGATCCACTCGTAGGTGCTTAGGTCGAGAAAAATCCTGCCACAGTGATGTAAATGCGTCCCGCTACTTTGAGCGGCAACGGGTTCT
>JAWBNY010000150.1:0-3210 GCA_038826985.1 Bathyarchaeia archaeon
ATTTGTGGACGTTGAGATTATGGTTACTGGGTCTCTTTCAGGTCTAGGTGTTCCTCTTTGACTGTAACAGATCATGTGAAATGCTAGAATCCGCAGATGAGGAGGTACATCTAGCTGTAAGGGGCTTGGCGGCGACAACGCTTCATAGACGTAGTCCACGCCAGCCGTGAACCTGCGTTCTGCTTCTTTAACCTCTATCTCATGCCAGTGACATGGTCTGGCTTGGTAATGGATTAGGTAGCGTTGGCTATGTCTTAGGTCGTCTTCAAGAACTTCTCTCACTCCCGGTAGCTTTGCCAAATAAGACGCGTATTTGTTGATGATTTCGGTGTTCTTTACCGTAAGCTTAAGTGCCTCAACCTCTCTGCCATAATATCGCCGTTGAACAGGCTCTATCTTCTCTATCTGGTTCTGTGTGACTTTCCCTACAGCCTCAACTACCTCGTTTAGGCTTTTTTCCCCATTTAGGAGGAGGTAGATATAGGGTTGAAGATTTCTGTCTATTACTAATGTGGAATTCCCTTCATTCGTATGAGCCCAAAGATGGATCTCTGTTCGTCCCTGAGTGGTCTCCTCATTCAGGTCAAGGAGCCAGATAATGAGTTTCATTTATGCTCTGTACATACCTAGTGGTCTTTATTGGTTTTTGTTACAAAGATATGGCAGGAAAGGGTTCGACAAATTGGACATCGCTCCATTTCTGTGAGAGGTGTGCCTAGGCACGGTTTGTTCTGGCCTCAAACATGGTCTTATTTCTGAGGTTTGTTAACGATTATCATCAATTAAACATATATCTGGCGTGAAGTGGAGTAGGCGTTCAGCGGCACTATTGTCTGTGGAATCTGTGTCTCAGAACCTTTCCTGCAAGTGCTCCGGTGTGAACCCCGTTGTCAACTGTGAGCACACCGTTTACGAAGACATACAGTATGCCTACTGGAAACTCGTTCGGGGAGGTGTATGTCGCCATCTCCCTGACGTTAATTGGGTCGAAGACGGTTATGTCAGCCCACATTCCAGGTCGAAGGAGACCTCTATCCCAGACCCCGAGGTGTGCTGCTGAGGCAGATGTCATCTTTCTAATAGCCTCTTCAAGAGTTATGATACGCTCTTCCCGTACATACTTTCTAAGAATCCTCGGGTAGGAGCCGTAGCTTCGTGGATGCCCTTCCTCAACTGCTCCTGCAACGCCGTCTGTGCTGACCATCGTCAGAGGATGCTTGAGTATCGTCTTAACATCTTCTTCACACATAGAGAAGGCTGTGGCCGTGAAGCGTTCTGCCTCAATTGTAAGGTCGAAGGCTAAGTCCATAGGGTCCTTCCCACGCAGCTTAGCTGCCTCAGCCATAGTTTTGCCTACTAGATCCCTGTTCTCCTCCTTTCGAACACTCAGTATCAAGATGTCCTCCCAATCTTCCTCACGTCTAGACTCGATGTCCGCCCTTATCCTCTGCCTAGTCCATGGATCCTTAAGCCGTTCAATATATTTTTCAATTCCACCCTCCTCTGCCCAGTTCGGAGGCTGCACACCGTTTGGGCCATCTGCGCCCCTAGAGGTCCATGGATACTGGTCTATCCTTACATCGACGCCTCTTCTCCGAGCATCCTCAATCTCGCTGAGAACCTTAGCTAAGTTCTTCCCCCAGTTCTGCTTTCCAGGCACCTTAGCGTGGCTCCAAACAGTAGGAATGCCAGCCTCCTCACCTATGCGGATGCATTCTCTGACACCTTCGATAAGCGTGTCTGTGCAAGGTACCAAGAATGCTCTTCCGCCACGAGGATCCTTCTGGAAACCTCTCCTCCGGTCATGGGATGTATGAACTCCCCCATATCTTGCAACAACCTTCGCAAGCTCAATAATCTCACCTGTCTCAGCAAAGTTCTGTGGAGTATACATCAGGCCTGTCGACATTCCGAAGGCACCCTGCTCCATCCCTTCTGCAACAAGAGCCTTCATCTCCTCAAGCTCATCCATAGTTGGAGCCCTGTTCTCATATCCAAGTACAGCTATTCGAACAGTGCCAAATCCAACTTGGGTGGCGCTGTTTATCGAAACACCCTGCGCCTCTAGTCTTTGCACATAACCGTTAAGGTCAGTCCAATCAACCTGGAAGTCGCAACCGGCTCGACGCTGAATCTGGGCAGCAGCCAGACCTTTCACAGGGAAGCAGCTGCTTCCACATTGGCAGTTGAACTCAGTTGTAACTCCTTGCATGATCTTTGCCTCAGCTCGAGGGTGACGGAAGTATACCATTTCGCTGTGTGCATGCATGTCAAAGAACCCTGGAGCCACAACAAGCCCCTTCACATCGATAACATGGTCTGCGCTGGAGGCGGGTATGCTCTTGCAGATCTCCGCGATCTTACCCTCTTTTATGGCCACATCCGCATAGAACCAAGGCGCCCCTGTCCCATCAACGACAAATCCATTCTTTAAGAGATAATCATACATAGGGATACGTCTTGAGCAGAATCATACGCTACCAATACTTAACGTTTGGTATGAATGATGGCCTTACATAGCCGCTGCTTTAATGGTCTTACGAAGACAGGGCCTCAGAAGTAGCTGAGGGCTGACGTCTTTTAGTGCTTATTAAATAAGACTTGTATCCGTGTCTGGCAGACCGAGGAGTTGTCGATGCAACAGTCTAAAGCAGCGTTGAACATGACCTACAAGAAGAGTTCGCTATTTTAACTACGACTCGTAGTCTGGGTTCTATATAACCTGTTGCACAAGCCTTTGTGAGAATCTTCCGAAATCGAAACGCCTAAGTCTAGAGATGAGAAGATCAGAAAGCTCCCGCCGCTTAGCAGGCTCTCGTTGATAAGTTTCCACAAGGTCAACAGCCTCCTCGACGGAGCTGAATGAAAAACATGGCCGACCCTCTACGATATCTGTCCACGAACCATTAAGATGGGACCTAAAGACGATTGGAACAGCCCCATGCGAAGCCGCCTCAGCGGTCGCGATACCAAAACCCTCAAACCATTTGAAATGAAGGTATAAACCTGCCTGTTGAACCAGTCTTGCCCAGAGCAGGTTTGGTAGATAGTCGACGCAGAGAACCCACGGACATTTCTTAGCTAATCTTGCCACTCTCCTAGACCTGTTCCTCCCAACAACTACGCTAAGCTTTCTACCTTGAACGTTAAATTTAGCGATGAAGTCACAGAACATAGACTCTAAGAACGTTCTATCCTGTCTAGCAGCAT
>JAWBNY010000151.1:0-3198 GCA_038826985.1 Bathyarchaeia archaeon
ACTGGAGGACTTGCAGACAGGGGCAAAGCGGAGCAGACAGTTAACGAGACTTTGCGACGCGCCAAGAACTCTCTAGGACTCAGAAGTCGTAGAGACATCCTATGGGTGGGGCCGATACAGGGCGGAAAGTACCTAGACCTCGTAGAATACTCTGCTTGCGAGACCGCGAAACTACCATTCGATATATATGCTCTCGGCAGTCCGACGCAGATATTGGAACGGTATCAATTTGACTGCTTAGTGAACATGATTCTTGCAGCGAAAAAGAATCTTCCGGTTGACAAACCTTTTCACCTATTTGGAGCAGGCCACCCACTGATGATGGCGTTTGCGGTGGCCTTGGGCTGCGACATCTTTGACTCTGCGGCTTATGCAATCTACGCACGTGAGGGAAAATACATGACTGTTCAAGGAACTCAGAGGCTTGAGCAGCTGAGATATTTTCCATGCTCATGTGAGGTCTGCTCAAGCTATACGCAGAAGGAGGCTATAGCTCTCCCTAGGGGGCAGAAGACTACATTTCTTGCCAGACACAACCTCTCTGTGTGTTTTGAAGAGATAAAGAATATCAAGCAAGCAATTTATGAAGGGAGGCTGTGGGAGCTCCTTGAACTTCGTGCTAGATGCCACCCTTCACTCCTTAGAGCTTTCAAAGCTCTGAGTGAGCATACATATCTCTTAGAAGAGTATTCCCCAATAACTCATACGAGAGGCCTATTATTCTACGATTCATTAAGTCTGTCAAGACCGGAGGTTACACGTCATCGTCTCCGCATCAAATCGTGGTCTCCTGTAAGGGGGAGGGTGCTGCTTTTCCTGCCTGAGCCGTCCTCAAAGCCTTTCCATCGTTCCCGAGAGATGAGGCGAATTCTAGGGATTTTCAATGAGAAGCTCCTTGAAAACATAGGAGTCTGTGTCTACTCGGCTCCATTTGGGGTTACCCCTCTCGAGCTTGATGAGGTCTATCCACTGTCCCAATTCGAAGTGGCAAGACCCTTCGACTATGAGACGAAGGCATATGTGGCTGGCCAAGTAGCTGAGTATGTCAACTCGAAGTGGCAGTTTTATGAAGGAGTGGTGGTCTATGCTGCTGGCGAACTCGGCGAGGAGGTTGCTTATATGGTAGAAAGGATGTGTAGAAGCAGCTGCGTAACAATAGTTAGGGTTACCGAACACCCATGGGGGGGAGCTAATCTTAGAATGCTTGCTGATACCGTAGCCAACGTAGCTCATGCTCCGAAAGATACATTTTAGATGACTTACAAAATCTACAATTAATACATGGAGGGTTTGGTCAACATCCCCGACGCTATGAGCATTCGCTTCCTTGGAGGCACCGATGAAGTTGGCCGGTCAGCTCTAGCTGTTAGAGGAGGAGGAACACAGATCCTACTCGACTACGGTGTTTTGATGGATCGTGAGCCAGGCTTCCCGATGCATGTCCCAGCGAACGATGTTAGCGGTATCGTACTCACCCATGCCCATCTTGACCACAGCGGAGCAATCCCAATCTTTCATATACGCGGCCACATACCGGTGTATGCCACACGGCTGACGGCAGAGCTCAGCCGCCTCCTGATCGCTGATTTCATTCATCTCTCAGGCTACTACTTACCTTACGAGTTTCTGGACTTAGAAACAATGATGGAGTCATGTGTATACGTCGACTACAGGACGCCTTCCCGGGTTGGTGAACTCGAGTTTCAACTCTTTGAGTCAGGACATATACCGGGAGGAGCTCTGTGTCTGGTTGAATACAAGGGTAGGCGTCTGCTTTATACAAGTGACTTTAATACACTTCCAACTCGTCTTCTTCGAGGCGCCGATTTAGACGTTGGAAGAGTCGACTGCCTAATTATGGAAGCTACATATGCGGATCAAGACCATGCGGACCGGAAAAAGATGGAGGAGAGATTTGTTGACAGGGCTAATGAAATCGTTGAGAGTGGGGGGATTGTTCTTGTGCCCGCATTCAGTGTAGGCCGTTCTCAGGAGATTCTTTGCATTCTAGCAGCACATAACTTTGAGCATAACGTGACTCTTGACGGTATGGCTGAGGACGCAAGCGAGATTATGATGTCAAACCTTGGCTTCATAAAAGACCCGAGGTTGTTCATGGATGCTATGCACATGGCAAACTGGGTGAGGGGCTGGAAGGATCGTAGAAAAGCTGTGAAGAAACCAGGCATCATCGTATCTCCAGCCGGCATGTTGAAGGGTGGAAACGCATTATTTTACATGAACTCTGTCGCAAGAAGCAAGATGAACGCAATCTTCTTAGTCAGCTATCAGGTTCCTGAGTCACCTGGCAGAAGCCTCCTGGAAACTCGGAGATTCATAATAGGTGGCAAGATGAGGCAGGTGGGTGCTGTTGTCGAACATTACGAGTTCAGCTCACACTGTGGTAAGACTCAGCTTCTTGAAGCAGCAAGGCTGCTGGGTAAAGACGCAAAGATATTTGTCATGCATGGCGCTGAAGGCAACTGCACTCGACTAGCTGAGGAGATAAAGAAGAAAGTTGGAATTGATGCCGTTGTGCCTAGAGCAGGCGAGAGTTTCCAAGTCTAGCGTTTACGGCGACTTAACAGGAGTTGACTCAATATCCCTGTTTAGCTCTCGGTACTCTTAGAGTAGGCGCCTCATGGAGGTGAGTACCTTAGCACTTCACCAGCCAAGACTCCTGTATGCTTCCCCCTATCTATGGTGAGCTTGCCGTTCACAATTACATATTCGATCCCTGAAGGATACTGGTGTGGCTCGCGGTAGGTGGCATTATCCGCGATGGTCTCAGGGTTGAATATTGTTATGTCAGCCTTGTACCCCTCTTTGACAACGCCTCTGTCTGTTATGAGCAGTCTTCTAGCTGCAGCAGACGTCATCTTCTTTACAGCCTCCTCTAGTGGGAGTATGCCTAGGTCGCGGGAGAAGAGCCCTAAAGTCTTCGGGTACGTCCCGTAGCATCTAGGATGAGGTTTTCCGATGTGGAGAACGCCATAGGGTGCAAAGGCCCAGCCGTCGCTTCCTAACACCATGAGAGGGTGCCTAAAAGCTTTCACGACACCTCTTGGGTCTCTGCTGAAGAGGCCTATACGCATGACATTGTTCTCGTTACCTATTATCAGCGCGGCCATCGCATCTACTAGGTCAACATCCATCATCTCGGCCACCTCGTTGATTGTGAGCCCTTCATATTTCTTG
>JAWBNY010000152.1:0-3195 GCA_038826985.1 Bathyarchaeia archaeon
TGTCGTTTTGCCTTTTATGTTATGCTGCTTCCACCATTTTGTTTATTAGGTGATTTAGTTAATCTTATGGGTCGGTAGCCCGGTGGTGTAGTGGCCAAAGGAGTTTGCTCCGGCTAGGCATTGCAGGCTCTGGATCCCTCCTGGGAGAAGATACCTGCCAACGGGAGTTCGAATGAGTCGTTTGACTCCGAGTTTCTCCCCCGGGCTACCTTCCTCGTTTTCTTTTATGTTTCCTGTTGACTCCTGGCTTCAAGACGTGTTGTCTCAGGCTCTGTATAGATGGAGGGTATTAGAAGGGTTCGGTTTTTGGAGCTTGCGTATATTTTTCTCAAAATCATATGCTCTGTCGAATTTTAGGATGACAGCTTCTAGGATGTGGATGATATAGTTTATCTGTAACAGCGTTTTGAGCAAGAACTGAAGGTATATTTTATTGTCTAGGTCGTATCATTTGCGACTTCGTCTTAACAATGTTGCGTCACCCTGCGGATAGCTTCCGAACTTCGAGTTTACGTAGAACTTTCCTTGGCAAAGCAATCAGCCTAATCACTCCATTGCTGGATGATACTTTCATCTAATGTGTCAGTCCAGTTTCCTACTTGTTTGCTTTACAACCCTATTGAAAAATTCGTACTTCTATTCAAAAAGAAACTGTGTAAGCAGGCTAATTTTTAGAAGGCTTTATATTTAATGACATTAGTTGGTTACTATGGATTAATTTTGAGCAAGGTTCCATCGGGGATACCTGGATTTGATGATATGGTTTGCGGCGGGATCCCAGCTGGGAGTCTAATTCTTCTGGCTGGTAACCCTGGGACAGGTAAGACGGTCTTCTCAGCAAGGTTTCTGTACAGTGGTGCATCAGAGTACGGTGAACACGGCGTCTACGTCAGCTTTGCCGAAAGTAGAGAGGACTTCTACAGAAATATGCGTAGCTTCGGCTTTGACTTCGAGAGACTTGAGCTGGAAGGGAAGTTCAAGTTTCTTGACCTGTTTACGATGAGGGAAGAAGGCGTTCCGATGATGCTAGACCTAGTTATTCGCGAAGCGTATGCTTTGGATGCTAGAAGGATGGTTGTGGATTCGTTCTCAGCCCTTGCTCAAGCCTTTGAGAGGCCGGTAGAAGCGAGAATATTCCTGCATACGTTGCTAAATAAGCTGGTTAAGGAGAAGAGGTGTACAACACTCCTTATCACTGAGACCCCCACAGGTGTAGAAAAGATTGGTCTGGGCATAGAAGAGTTTGTAGCAGATGGGGTTATCGTCTTTCTGAGACTTGAGTATGAGCAACGGTTACTTCGGGAGCTGCATGTGCTGAAGTTTCGTGGGTCTGAGATCTCTAGGCATATGAGCGTCTTCACTCTGAAAGAAGGCTTTAAAGTTTTCACGCCCATATCTAACAGAGAGATTGCTCACCCGAAGAAGTTTGTTCCAATACCTCACTCCAAGGAGTACTTCTCATCAGGCATCGAAGATTTGGATAAGCTCATAGCGGGGCGACTTAGGGCAGGTACATACAGCCTAGTAGATGTAGGAAGAGATGTAGCCTTCCCTTTAATCCGCCTTATTAGGCCAACCATAATCAACTTTATCAGCCAAGGCCATGGTGTAGCCATCCTTCCACCCCGTGGAGCGAGTGCGCCTCGGATAAGAGAGTACCTCGTACACTACATAGGGGATGAAGCCTTAATGCGACAGGTAAGGGTTGTCGACTTCCCACAACGGTTTGATGCTCAGGCACCATACATCTTGGAGCTGAGTGGAAACTCGATAGAGGATGATATGCGAAAGTTCTGGAGCACTATACGTGAGTTTAAGGAGACGACTAGTAAGCCGATCCTTTCCGTTGTGGGCTTTGATAGCCTAGAATACATGTACGGGTATAAGGAGGTACTTAAGATTCTCGGTAGGGATATAGCGTTTACTAGGAACTATGGAGATGTTCGGGTAAACGTTATTAGGCCTAACATCGGTGTTGCTGAGCACCTAAGAGCTGTCTCCGACCTAAGCCTTAGAGTTGAAGAGATAGGCGGCTGCCTTTTCCTCTGGGGCGTTAAGCCTATGACAGGTATCTACAGCTTTGACATTGTCCATAGGGATGGAGTATCAGCGGTTAAGTTCATGCCGGTGGTATAAGTTGTACATGGAGATAGTAGTCAAATGGAAGAGGGGTTGAAGAGCCTGCAAAAGTTAGCTAAGAGAAGAATGTTTGATAGGTTGGTATCTAATGCCATCGACGAAGCGTTGAACGTTCTAGGACAAAGCTCTAAGCAGATACTGTATACATGGTTGGAGAGAGACAAGGGTATAGTCAGAGAAGAGATTCCGCAGAGATTAGAGGAATTCACATCGTTCTTGGAAAAGAACTTTGGATATGGAGCAGCCATATTGGAGAGGCGTGTATTAGAGAGCCTTTACTCTAAGATGGGTCTGAACTTTCCGAGAGACCAGAGGCTTGACTTCATCAGCTGTGTGAAGGAGGCTGAGAAAGAGTTTTACTTGAGAGGTAAGATAAACCGTAGGTAAGAACATCGAACTGAAGGGTATACTTCTAACTCTTAGTAAGGGTTACAACGTTTTTTAGCTTGTTATAACTATAAAGTTTGGCGTAGAAGACTGCTCAACTCTTTTTAAATATTGAAAGATAACGGCAGCAGAATTACAACCCCAGATGCTTCGAGAAGGAGGTGAAGATCCATCGCCCGTATGATGGAGCCGGCTACATAAGAGGTATGAAAACTTATTCATTCCCTCGGAAAATTTGGGATAAAGCTTGAAAAGCTCAGGTTGACCAGATATAGAGGGGATCTGAAATGTTAAGAACTCAGACAAGCAGAACGGTGAAGATCCCCGTTGATGTAGGATACGTTGAGGGAATACTCCAACTTCCAACCAGCCCATGCGGGATAGTGCTCTTTGCTCATGGAAGTGGAAGCGGAAGACACAGTGTACGTAACAATTTCGTCGCCGGTGTACTGAGAGACTCTAGGATAGCTACCCTACTTTTCGACTTACTCACGGAGGATGAGGCGTTAGATAGGAGGAACGTGTTCAACATCAACCTCCTAGCTGAGAGGCTTCTATACGCCACCGAGTTCACAAGGCAGAGTACAGAGACAAAGGCGCTCAGCATAGGCTACTTCGGTGCAAGTACTGGTGCAGCCGCGGCCATTCAAGCATCGGTGATGACAGAGA
>JAWBNY010000153.1:0-3166 GCA_038826985.1 Bathyarchaeia archaeon
GGAGCCAGCTTTTCTACTAATTCTAGAGGCTTTTTTCCAATTCTTTTTGAAGCTTCAAGTAGTATCGAAGAGGATAGGTCACCGAACTCGCTGGAAGGTGGAATACTCAGATTTGTCACAGGGAAATATATGTCTGGAAAGGCTCTAGCTAGCGCCTCTTTGAGCAGGCTGGTACACTCGGTTCGGAATTGGCCAAAGGGATTGTCCAGAACCATAGGCATAGTAGACATAGCTGCCACTAGTAACTTAAGTTCATGGTAAATACTTATCTCAGCAAATCAGAAAACATCTCAGGCCTTCTTAGATGCACACCAGGATTAGGGTTGCAAGTTGAGGATGTTATCAAATAGATTCGGGTTGAAAGGTTCTCTTGCCTGATGGCTCGATAATAAGGGAGTCATCTAGAAGATAGAAGCTTTTGTAGTGCAGTGAAGAAACGGAAGCCTTTTCAACAATTGGTATTGGCCTGTGGAGCTTGCTGTTTTATTCAAGATGCAGCTATCCAAATAGTCTAAATCTAACCCTTTTCAAGATACTTCTGAAACCAAGGGCCCGTAGCTCAGCTTGGATAGAGCATCGGCCTTCTAAGCCGGTGGTCGCGGGTTCGAATCCTGCCGGGCCCGCCATCTATAACCTCTATACACGAATGCACATCAGCAGTTTCCCTGTAGGCTCGTAGTAAATATGGGTCTAGAGGCTCTGGATACAAAGAACATTGTTTGCATAATCTATGTCAATTCTGCGTTATGAGCCGGCAGGAACGTGTGGCTTACACATAGACAATGCCTGAAGAATGTACGGGATTGAGTAGAGCTTAAGCCCCAAGCCATGGCTTTCCTACGTCGTGATTGCGAGACCAAATAACTTCTTGCTTAAGCCACGGAATGGGGATTAAGGCGATGTATAAAGCGTGACTAAATGGTTTCGCGACTGCAACCGGGAGAGGTTTGAAGAAGAGGATGGTGAATGGAAGGTTTCCAGCTCATCCAATCTGCTTGAGACAAACGTTATCCTCTAGTTTCTCACTAATAATGAATAATGGGTCTTCCTACAGGCATGATATAAATTGGTTGTTCATTTTCTTGCAAGCCAATCACTAATTTAACTTGGTCATCGTAGAATGCACCTACTGTAACGGTGCCTAGACCCATCGCTGTTGCTTGTAGGCATATATTTTGTGCTACATGTCCCGCCTCCATATGCACGTATCTAATGCCTCTGTCGCCGTACTTGGCGGTTGTCCTCTCATAAACTGCTGTTATCACAATGATTATTGCACCATTTTTGACCCAAGTCTGGTCAAAAGCAGCATTAGCAAGTGCCTCCCTTTTGTCTCCTTCAATAACCTTCACAAGCATATGCCCCTCTGGCTTGTATATGTAAACGCCTTTGCTAAGGTCCTCTACATTTCCAACCGCAACATAAACTTCTAGAGGATAAAGGGCTCCAGCAGAAGGGGCAGTTCTGAAACCTCTTGGGTCAGTAATTCCCTGAGCAGACCATAAAAGCTGTGAGATCTCTTGGATTGTTAATGCCTTATTAGAATACTCTCTGATCGATCTCCTCTTTAACAACGCCTCTTCGACCGAGACCTCACTTTCATACCTCGGAGCTGGAAGTGAAACTTCCAACGTATTCATCGGTATAGAGGGCTTAATTGTCTTAGGTATCAGGGGCAGCCATAGAAAAATACCTACTAATGTGGCGGGAATTAGAATAATTATTATAGACAAAGCCTTCCTATTCTTCAATACGTATCAACTCCCTTAATTCTATTTTACAACATCTTTTTGTAATGATTGCGCTTGTGAATACTTACTGGTAACACAAAATCACTTAACAGCCCCATCGAGTTGATTTGAAATAATTCAAATCATAGCCTACGTGCCTTTGCCTGAAGCATTTAAGCCATTTATGACTGTAAGGGTCGGAGACCAACTCTTAGGAATGTCAGGCGTTTTACAAGAGAACAAAAAGGGCACTCTCTCCTTGTACTTAGCTACCTTTACATAAACCTCGGAGCAAGTTACATATAGATAACGACAAAATGAATGAGTGGCTACCGCAACTTGAAAGAGACTAGGGAATGACAAACGGAAGGTTCCAATCACTGCGGATAGGAGCCTGTAAGAGACATATGTATACATGATGTCTGCCCTGACATCTACGAAGGTTACTGATGCTTTGTGTATGTGAGAAACTTCGGAGATTCCTTCCTCATATTTTTGGTAGCTGTCTAAAGCAACACTCTTAAACGATTGATGGTCTTGGTCGCTAAAACCTTTGGAGCGCTTTAACCAAACTATTCCTCTAATGCTCTCTCAGCGAAGTAGCGAATATCGATGTATTTGTCATTCAGCATCTCCTTTAATTTTTCTCTTCCCTTGGGTCCTAGGGCTGTCTTCAGGTACCTGTCAAGTATCTCCTCTTTTACCGCTACATCTTTCATTATGGCAGCTGAGTTCTCCTCTAACTCACACTGGTGGTTCATAGCTGGTACAACTGTAGCGACCTCTGGACAGTTGAGAATCCACCTGAGATTGATATCTAAAGGTTTGAGCTCGGCGCTTTCTCCCTCTACAGGGCCGAAACGTATGAAAGGTATACCATAGTATGGCCATGAGAGGGGTTTCATCACCACAACTCCAACATCAAGTGCCTTGGCCAATGGGAAGATTGTTTCCCCAGCTTCCTGTAGGTGATAGTTGTATCGAACCATTACGCAGTCGAAGCAGTCATACTTTCGCATCAATTCGGCTAGAAACTTGAGTTGATGGCTTGAGGCTCCTACGAAGCCGATTCTTCCCTCGCTCCTGTACTCTTGCAGAACGTCTAGCGCAGTTCTCAGACGTTCTCTCGAGTAGTCAACCTCAGGCATATGGAGGTTGAGAATGTCGCTGTACGGACGCTGCAGGAGCTGCAGATTCTTGTCTACTTCGTCTCTGATTACTTGGCGCCACTCTGACTGAGGCTTAGAGGCCATCTTGGTGAAAGGTGTTATTATCATTGTGGCTACATGAACTGAGCTGCCGGCGCCTGCCTCCTTTAGGGCCAGACCTAAGGATCTTGTTTCTTCAGGCTGCGTCGCATCGAAGTAGTTAACTCCAAGTTCTATTGCTCTTCTAACCAGATCATTTCTTGCAGGTTGTGTCTGCATGAACTTCTC
>JAWBNY010000154.1:0-3157 GCA_038826985.1 Bathyarchaeia archaeon
TCCAGGGCCCGGTAGCGGAACCATAAGGGTGGCTCCGAGGAAGTGTAGGATAAGTAAAGTGGTAGGGAATATCAGCGATAGTAGAGCCGCGAAGGCTACAATGCTGTAGTAGACTTCTGGATGAATCCTCATGTATGCGGCTTCTAAGTCACTCTCGGTGCTTCTGAAAAGCGATGAGAGGCGGCTTCCTAGAGGCCTGAAGTGGGAGTAGCAGAAGTCTCTAAGGTTGAGGCCTCCTTCTTTTCTCTCAAGCCTCGGCTGTGAAAGTGTCGTCTGCAACTCTGCTCAGTGTACTCCTCAGCTTCTTCCAGTCATTGGTGCTGGCGCTTTCGCAAGCTGTTCTAGATCCTCAAGGGCTATGCCAACCCTCCTCTGCATCTTCATTGTCTGGTATGCAAGCATCTTCTGGGCCACTGACCGTTGGTCCCGGATCCCACTCTTCTGGATCTGTGTGAGGTATAGTTCTCTAAGCTGTATCTCTTGGAGTACCTCGTCTATGGTAACGCCGGTTTTGGCAGCGATGCGTTTTAGGAGGTAGCTTCCTGAGAGGGATGTGTGGAACTTGTCAGTCTGCGGGTCCCATGTGGCTACTTCCCTGTATTTCTCGAAGTCTTCGATCTCCCAGACTGTCCTGACTCGGCGTCCGAAGGTGAGGCCCTGCTGCTTTACAGGTAGCTCTACACGTTCTATGTGGAGTGCACAGTTCATGAGTGGTATGTAGATAGGTGAAACATTCATTGGCGGTGAGGTAAGCCTCTTCACGCAGTGGTCTAGGCTGTCTGAGTGCATAGTGCAGAGGCCTCCGTGGCCTGTGGCTAAGGCCTGGAAAAGGACGTAGGCCTCTTCTCCACGAACCTCTCCGACGATTATGTATTCAGGTCTGTATCTTAGGCTTAGGCGGACTAGGTCGAAGAGGTTGATCGGCGTAGTCATACCTGACCCGAAGGCGAAGGTCTGTCTGCTCACAAGCTGGGTCCAGTTAGGCAGAGGCGGGTTGAGCTCAGTCACCTCTTCTACGGTAACGATCTTGTCGTTCTGAGACATCAGGCTGAGGAGTGCGTTGAGTAGGCTTGTCTTGCCTGCCCCTGTGCCGCCTATGACCATGAAGCTCATCTTGTATTCTAGTATCAGCCAGAAGTATGCGGCTAGGCGGGCGTCGATTGTGCCCATGCTGATTAGGTCGATTACGCTGAATGGGTCTGCCCGGAACTTCCTTATGCAGAAGGTGCTTCCCTGCGCGGAGACCTCTTTCATGAATGTTGCTGCTAACCGATGCTTCTCAGGGAGCATTGCATCGAGCACAGGGATGGCGCTGGAGATGTGCTTACCGCTTCGATGGGCGAGTTTAACGATGAAGTCGTTCGCGGTTTGGTTGTCGATGAACCTGACGTTTGATGGTATACTCTCATATTTCCTGTGCCAGACGAAGATTGGGGTGTTGAGGCCGTTGAGGCTGATGTCCTCTATGTTTGGGTCCCTCATCATCGCATGTATAGGCCCGTATCCAGCGACGTTCCTGAGGACATAGTACATTATCTTCTGGAGGCCTTCATCTGTGATGTTCTTCAGAGAGTTCTTGTACCTCGCAAACAGCAGCTCAGTCTGCTCCTTGACATAGGCTTCAGGAGTTACTTCCTCATCGGTTGGGGGCTCAAGCTCCTTGCTGAGGATCCCTACAACCCTGTTGTAAGCCTCATACTCCTTAGGCTCCAGAGGGGACTCGACGACGAAGTAGTGGTTCCCCTCGCCTAGCTCTGGGGAGGAGACGATCCTTATCGTGGCAAATGGGTTGTCGAGCTTATACTCCTCGACTACCGTATACTTCTCCTTGTAGGGCTGGACTGATACCCCTTCGTCGATTGCGAATGGTAGCTCCTCCTCTTTCTGCCCATGCTTGGCTAGGAAGCTGGGCATAGAAAATGTAAGCCTATCCTTACGGAGCCTATCTAGGAGTCCCAAATATATCTGCCTGATCAAATAGTACAGGATACCTAAAAAGGGAGAGCTTTAAAGCCCTTGTCTTAGACGAGTTCGACGACCTTCACGTAGTCCATACCGCCAGCGCTATGGAACTTGATGTTAAGCATAGTCCCCGAGGTGAATGCGGCGGGATTACCTGGTGTTCCATTTGGAAAGCCAGTAATGGGTGTTCCATCGATATATATGTTCACATCAAATTTTTCCCCTGGGGTTAGCGTCTTATCCGTCGGCATATCACTAGTACATTGATCTGGTTTGGCATTGGCTTTCGTTGAAGCTAACACTACAGAGTACTGGTTCACATATATTGCATTCAATGTCGCTGCAGCTGACCCCGTATTCTTAAGTGTAGCAGTAATGGTCCATATGTTATCAGTGTCTTTCGGGCTACAAGTGATCATACTTATCTCGACTTTTTCGAATTTTGTGTATCCTCCTGCTATGCCTCCCATCCAGTAGGCTACAGCGATCGTGATCGTAATCGCGACTGCTACGAGTATCACTGTTGCGATGACAGGGCTCACAGCTCTACGACTCTTCAAATACATTTCTCCTTCTCAAACCTCCTATCCTTTATAATACGTCGAAATATTCATCTGTATATAGGCTTATTTAGCCATAGAAGTATTCCATATAAAGACTATTAAAATATATCTGCAATCCATACGCATAAAATCACATAGATAAACAGCATATCCACTCAGCCGTCACCTTCTCAACACAAGGAGTAAAATTACTGATTTCCTACAAGTTCTCACCAAACCTGTAAAGACAGATGAGAAACCGCTACAGGAGACTTCACATACATGCTTCCAAACTATCAACCATTATACTAGACACATAGTCAACGAGATTCAAGTAGAAATCGTTAAATTGTCATACGCATTGAGATAGAGAAAGGTGAAAAATTATGCATCCAGCTACAAAACTAACGGCAGTTATCCTAGCCCTACTACTGGCACCTATATCCTCAATAGTGGCCGTTGGAGCGGAGGTACCCTACGGACCGTACCCGGACAAGTTCATACTCTTCCTCCAGCCAAGCGAGGATGCTGTTGTCCCCATGATCGAGAAGGGCGAGATGCAGACATGGCTATATTTCTTGAGAAAACCTGAGAACGTTAAGAGGGCTACAGATTCACCGAAGATCGATGTGCTGAAGACCTACGCTAGCAGC
>JAWBNY010000155.1:0-3142 GCA_038826985.1 Bathyarchaeia archaeon
TGCACCATACATTGGGTGCCACATATTCAGACCATCCCACAACATGGAGGTGAAAATCCCTGAGAACCCCTCACTTCTAAGTGAGCTTATATCGGTGACCGGCTCCCAAGTCGTAGAATATGTAGATGAGTTTCAATGTTGCGGTGCATCCGAGGGCAGTATCGACAGCAAGCTTTCAATCATTTTAGCACGGGAGAAACTCAGGAACGCAAAGGTTGCTGGTGCACAGGTCATGGTCACCTTATGCCCAGCTTGCCACCAAACCTTAGACGGAGCTCAACCTCTTATAGAGAGAGTTTTCCAAGAGAAATACGAACTACCTGTACTTCATTATACCCAGCTCTTGGGGTTGGCAATTGGATTGTCTCCTGACCAACTTGCTCTAAATGAACTTCGAGTCAAGCCCACGAAGATGCTTGAGGCGCTTGAGATTGCTTAGATATATTCTCTTTGAATTAACTTCCATTCGATGTGACCAGCAATGAGTTATATCTATGTCTGGAAAACCTTAGAAGCACTTGCCGTGGAAATGAAAGAGATGGGTCTTGACGTCCCCCAAGAAGTCCATGAAGACCTAAAGAGTGCAAAAACTCTATTCTCTGTTCAGGAGGTTGATGCCAATGTTGATATGTCTAGGGCACAATTCTATCTAGACCGAGCAGAGACAACATTGATAGCAATGGCAGAGTCTTATGGAGGGAGAGACTTTGCAGAAAAGTGGCTCGTGAAAAGGGAGGAGGCGCGGCTAAGAGGTCTTGAAGAGACTCAAAAACCTGTTAGAGTTTTCATTTCTGGGGTTCCGAAAGGACAGCATTGGGTTAGGATTAGGGCTACGGAGGATATCGGTCAGAGAGAGCTCTGCTCAATCGCTACTCAGAGGGGGCTTGAGTGTAAAGTCCAAGAGAATGGTTATGTACTGGTTTTTGGTAGAGCTGAAGACGTTAAAGTATTTATTAGGGAAATTGCAGAAAAAACAAGACCAAAAAAGCGGTAAAGTTCGCTGGAAACTTTAAGTTTGGGTCTTTGTTGCCTCGACCAGTTTTTTAACGGCTTCGATTCGCGCTTTCTGCGAAAGAATATCTCTACTTGTTAGCTCAAGCGCTTCCTCTGGACACCATTCAACACACTTAGGGCTGCCTTGACAGAGGTCGCACATGGCCACAACCTTCTTGTCTGGGTCAAGTACAATGGCCCCGAAATCGCATGCTTCTATGCACCAGCCACATCCGTTGCATCTATCTCTATTTACCAAGATGACGCCGTTCTCTTTTGACTGCTCTAAGGCCTTCCTCGGACAGGCAATCACGCATGGTGCATCTTCGCATAGACGGCAGGTCATAGAAGCATTTATAGTCGGATAGATACGGACAACCCTGATCCTGGACTTTATCGGGTTGAAAAGTTTCTCTTTCTCGAGCGAGCAGACGTATTCACAAATCCTGCAGCCTACACACTTATCAGGGTCTACCGTAACGAAATTGTGTCTAATCATTCTTTACTCCTCCTATTTCCTCTTGTCTGCAAGAATTTTCTCATACTCCTCAAGACCGAGCTCTCTTATCTTCTCTGATTTTGGTATACCTTCCTGAGTCCAACCTCTCGCCTCATAATAGCCGTCCAATAGAATATCAAGGTCTTCTTTGCTAACTCTACTTCCCTTTGAAACGCCACTTGGAATAGGGTCATTCATTATCCTCGGCGGTAACGTATCGTCAGCTCTTGTTAGGCCTTCACGAATGTTGTAGATTCGGGCAAGATTGTTGATTCTTTCCCCAGCCTGCCTCATCTCCTCAGCTGTACAAGGAATACCTGTAACCAATGTGTATACTTTTGATATTTCATCATAACCATTCCAGATACCCCTGCTGAACTTGCATAGGATAATCGAGTCGAAGACAGCGTAGTTGTCTTCATCGTTGGCAACTATCTTGCCTCTGGCCTTATCTGCCTTGAATCTATCTACGCGTCCATCTAGGTCAGGTCCATAACTACCATGCCTTTGATGGTCTGCGCCTCTCCTTGACACAGCGTATCCAAGGGCAGCCGTCTTCAAGCCTCTTATGTCGTATCCCGTGAGCTCAACACCTTTAATATGTGGTGCAAAAGCCTCTGAACCCCTTCCTATCACACTGGAAGCATATTTGACACCATCTGCTAGAATCTTCCCGATATCCTGTCTGAACGCCATTTTCTTAACCATCTCGACCATGGCCTCTGCATTGCCAAACCTAAGATCCAGTCCTCCTGTGTCCTGAGTCGTAATCAGCCCTCTTTCGTAGCATTCCATAGCGAACGCTATAATCACGCCTGAAGAGATTGCGTCTATACCGTACATGTCGCACAGCTCCACCGACTTAATTATGGCATCCAATCTGTCGACTCCACAGCAAGATCCAAATGCCATTGTTGGCTCATACTCGACGCGGGCAGTAGCACCACTGTAAGGTCCTTCACGTACAACTGCTATGTGTTCACAACGCATTGGACATGCACTGCAAGCCTCAATCTTTGCGACAAAGTTCTCGTTTAGATACTCCCCACTTATCTTTTCGGCGCCTTCAAACATTGCTTCCCTATAGTTACGGGTTGGCAGCGCGCCCTGTCTGTTTAGGGCTAGAACATTGGCGGGGGTTCCCAAACCCCGGTATTTACTTGTCTTTGGACCTCTTGCTCGCTCATAAAGGTCTTTGCAGAGTTCCCGAAGCTTTTCAGAGTTAGCAACAATCGTATCCTTCGTTCCTCTAACCGCAACTGCTTTCAGGTTCTTTGAGCCCATTACCGCACCGAGACCTGTTCTTCCAGCTGCGCGAAAGTGGTCGTTGATTAAGCAGGCGACTCGTGATAGGTTCTCTCCTCCCTGTCCGATCGCGCTGACCCTTATGTACTCGTCCCCTAAGTCTTTGCGTATGGTTTCTTCCGTCTCCCATGTTGTCTTTCCCCACAGGTGGCTAGCATCCATCAACTGCACCGACTCATCATCAATCCACAGATACTTCGGTTTTGACGCCTTTCCCTTAATAACGACAATGTCGTAGCCTGCAGCTCTAAGCTCTGCCCCCCACTGCCCTGTAGAGTACGATTCCCCTAGAAGACGGGAGGCAGGTGACTTTGCGAAAACTCCGAACTTTGATGCAGCGCATGG
>JAWBNY010000156.1:0-3130 GCA_038826985.1 Bathyarchaeia archaeon
GTTGTTGCAGTACCAGAAAGGTATAGGAGTCCCATAGATTCGCTGTCGAGAGATCAGCCAGTCCCATGAAATACTGTTGACCCAGTCAATGAGACGCTGAAGCATGTACTCGGGCAGCCACCTCATTTTTCGGCAGGCTGCGATAACCTTCTCTTTGTATGGCATACTCTTTATGAAGAATTGAGCCTTGACCAAGAACTCCACAGGGGCTTGGCAGTCAGACCGCTCTATGTGTACAAGAACCTTGTGATTAATCTCTTCCTGCCTCTTTAATAAGCCAGCAGCATCTAAGTCTGAAACGATCGCCTTCCTAGCAGCCTCTATCGAGAGCCCGTCGTATTTACCGGAATTGATAAGACGACCTTTCTCATCGATGAGCTTCGTGATTGGTAGGCGATATCTCTGTTGCCACCGAATATCCTGTTCATCACCAAAAGTGCAAATCATTACGATGCCTGTCCCGAATTCCATATCTACCTCGGAGTCGCCTATGACTGGAATCTGCTTGTTATATAACGGAACCATTGCCTTGGTTCCAACGAGACTGCTGTATCGGACATCTGCAGGGTTGACGGCTAACGCTTGGCAAGCACCTAGAAGCTCTGGTCTAGTTGTTGCAACAACAATATCTTCAATCATAGAGCCAAAACTGACGTAGTATATAGTCCCTTTAGCATCTACATAACCCACCTCAGCCTGAGCTAAAGCAGTCTCACAGCTAGGACACCAATGAACTGGAAATTCGCCTCGATAGATTAGACCCATCTCATGCAATGTTAGCAAGGTGTCCTGCACATTACGCCAATAACTTTTATCCATAGTACGATATTCAAACTGCTCCCAGTCAGGACGATAGCCAAGCCTTATCATACTCAGCTTCATACTCTTGATCATCTGTTCTGTCCATTCAATACATTTTCTGCGGAAGAGCTCCCTATCTTCACGCGGGATACGCCATAGGTTCTGAACCTTAAGCTCTGTTGGAAGACCTTGACAGTCCCAGCCCTGTGGAAGAAGAACATTGTAGCCGCGCATCCTCTTGTACCGGGCTACAGTATCGTTTATCACAACCCAGTATGCATGACCCATATGGACTTCGCCGTTCGTAAATGGAGGAGGAGTATCGATCAAGAAAACAGGCCTTGTCAGGTCTTGCTTGTCAAATCTGTAGGCACATGCATAAACGTCAGGCCTCTGCCAGTAGGCCTGCCATTTCTGCTCGATTTCTATTGGACGATAAACTTTGGGCAACATGTATTGTAGAGTAGTATTCACCTTTAACCGACCATGTGCTTCAGACTAAAATTGTACCCACGATTTAAGAATGTTGCAAATATCTCTCTAGTAAAAGCTACTGTAAAGTTTAGAATAGCGGCTTCAGCCTATAGGCTATTGGAGACTCCTCATGTTCCTCTCGACTCCGTCTTAACATTCAGCAATCTTGTTGACGCGACTCCGTCGGAAAAAGAAAGAACCATCCCATCAGCTGCGGCAATTGTTCTAACACCAGTAGAACTCTGAATATAGCTGGCCTCTGCAGACGGATTGGCATTAAGCATCCTCATTCCGAAATGCGTAAGCACAGCTACAGTAGGCTTGGTTGCTTCTATGATTGCCTTCGCGTCTTCAGTCCCTAAGTGATACCTGACCGACGACCCGCGTGGTCTGAGCACGCAAAGGATTAGGATTGCTAATCCCTTGTAGTAATCGACTAATCCATCGAATAGCTCAGTATCTGAGGTATACCCCACCTTACCTATGCCGGGAAGGTCGAAAACGTAACCAACAGTATGAGGATCCGTATGAACCGCCTTGGTCACTTTTAAGCCGAGCCCTTGGACATCAAGTGAGTCGCCTGGATGAGCCTCGACAACCTCCCTAACCAAACTTTGATGGTACTTTGAGATGGAACGTTCTATAACCCTGTCTCCATTCAATACACTGGGCGGCGCTACCAAGGTACCTCTACGCACACCTGTCCCCTTAGTCATCCCCTCTATAAATACCTCTGCATCACAATAGTGGTCAGGGTGGCTATGGCTCAGAAGGAGGAGGCGTACCTTTTCTGGACTCAACTTTGCATCTGCACAGCGAACAATGGCACCTGGTCCTGGGTCGATGTGAACATGTAAGTCGTCCTTCACGAGCCTGATTCCACCGGTCCAACGCCTCTGCATATATGTAACGAATCGCCCACCGCCTGTTCCCAAGAATACTAGATCCATAGGGCTCATCGTATGTGAATATGATATTGTATGAAACAACGCTAAATCTCCATAGAAACATCGCCAAGCTGAAAGGCATAAATCAACACGTGTTCATACTCTGAGGTCTCTGAAAGCGAGGCAGAACTAGCCATACCATACCAGAGCTGCCTTTAGCTTGTTCTCACATCTCTCTACTTTTCGAACCTATGAGTACTGCCTGAACCTGAATTTGAAACCGTCTTCCATCTGGTAGAGTCAGCTTGTCAGATCCCCAGTATCCTTTTGAGCCAGTTTTGAACTCTTTCTCGTTAAGCAGGATAGCTTTCTTCTGACCTTCTATCTGAATCTCAGCCAAGTTTACCAATTTAGTCACACCGATGGTTCTATGACGGGCATCTATAAGATATTAACTTAACTTCAAAGGTTGCGTAGGAAGCCAGCTCGCAGTGAAACCGCTGTTCCGATGTTCTTAGATAACAGGAAAGGTAAAACTAGAAAATTGAAAAATCAATTGTTAAATAAGTGGGATATCCCACATTGAAGAGAGGTTTGTTGATGAAGACTCCCGTAGCGATCATAAAGGGTGGAGACGTAGAGGAGAGGGTTGCAAAGGCACTAGACTTAATCGAGGCAAAGCAGAGGCTTAACCTTAGACCTGACTCAAAGATACTTATCAAACCTAACCTAGCCCGAGTCCCTGCTGAAAGCCCGTATGCAAAGTACAAAGGTGCATATGAACTGACAACTCTACAGAACAAAAGTGGCGGAAAGGGAGACATATGCAGTCCAGAAGTGATTGCAGCAACAATGAAGGCTATCCACGACTGGGGCTTCACCGATATTACGTTAGGTGAGGCAGCTGGAGGCGCATGGACTGACCTAGTATACAAGGCCTTAGACATCTATAGCATAGCAAAGAAATA
>JAWBNY010000157.1:0-3126 GCA_038826985.1 Bathyarchaeia archaeon
TGGGAGAATAAATATGGGTCGTTTGCCAGCGCCTAGAGAAGCTTTAGAGATTCTGCATAAGGTAGGATGCACACCGCCAGTAATAGATCATTGTAAAGCAGTTTCTCAACTTGCAGTGATGTTTGCTAAGAGAGCGAGAGCAAAGGGTATTAACATCGACATAGATCTAGTTAGGATTGGAGGTCTTCTTCACGACATAGGTAGGTCAAAGACAAACAGTGTCGACCATGGCTTCATAGGAGGTGTGATAGCATCGTCTTTAGGCCTACCTGAGTCTGTGAGGCGGATCATTGAACGCCATGTCGGGTCAGGCATTCCATCCGATGAAGCAGTCAAGCTTGGATTGCCTCAACAAGATTTTGTTCCTGAAACCCTTGAGGAGAAGATTGTCTCATACGCTGACAAGCTTATTGAAGGCAAACATCGAAAGAGTTTTGATGCAATCTTGGACAGGTTTGCCAAGGAGCTTGGCCCTACCCATCCTGCAATAGCGAGGTTAAGAAAGCTTCATGCAGAACTTGCAAGAATAATTGAGGAGCCCCTTTGACCAGATATGTGATTCTGCAGAAACTATATGGTGTTCGAAAAAAAGCATGTGCAGACGCCTTGGCAAAGTATCTTAGAACTCAGGCCTCGGAGCTTGAAGTCGCTGTATCTCTTATTGGGGAGACGAAGAGAGGATGGGCCATAGTGGATATCGCAGGAAGTGATGAAAGAGTCTTTGCTAAATACATCGGCAGGAAAATTGGGATCGCTCCAACAACGTTCGAAGAGCTCAAGCCAGGCATAATTCTGAGGGGCAAAGCAGTAGATGTTGGAAAAGTAGGATATGGATTGTTTGTCGATGTGGGACTTGATGAGTATATAGATGCTTTCATATCGCTCTACACATTAAGAAGGCAGCTTGCAGATGGAGCAAGGGTCTCAGCTAGAACGATTCTCAGAACCTACTGTATCGTAGAGAATTTTCCTATGTCTATACGCCTGATCAAGACTGATAAAGCTTCAGGCGAGATGGAAGCAGAGTTGTCAGATCAACAGATTTCCATGTTTGAGAATTGGTACACTAATGGCTTCGAGAGAGTCTTAGCCTTTGGTATATCAGCAGCAGACATAGACGAAGCTTTAAAGAAAACAGGATTAAAACGCTATGTCGTTAGACTCGAACAACTAGGTCTTTTCGAGCACTCTATACTTTGTAAACATGGCACAGAGGCTCCGGGTATAATTGCGAGACTAGGTGAAAAGCTTCCTGGAATTCCACTTAGTGCTTTCTCACCAAGTAAGGCAAAAGCTTTGTCAGGTTCACCGAAGATTAATACTACATCATAATGGCGGTGTGGTAACAACTAACGGCATAGTTCCAAAACAAAAATTAAGCATGCTAACTGCTCTTATATATCTCACCTGTGTCTTTTGTAGGCTATGGAGGAGATGAAGTCAGATGGGAGTTCTTGACATGTTCAGACTAGATAACCGCGTTGCCCTCGTCACAGGCGGAGGCCAAGGGATTGGGCGAGGTTTCTGTCTTGCCTTGGCTGAAGCTGGAGCTGACGTTGCTGTAGTCGACGTGAATGAGAGGACCGCAAACGCTGTGGCCAAGGAAATTGAAGCCTTGGGTCGAAAATCCGTAGCTGTGAAAACGGATGTTACAGACCGAGACCAGGTTGACGAGATGATGTTGACCGTAGTAGAGACGTTTGGCAAATTGGACATTGGGGTTAACAATGCGGGGATAGGCAGACCTGGAAGGGCTGAGAGCATGACCCTTGAGGATTGGAACTTGACTATAGCGGTAAATTTGACTGGGGCTTTTCTCTGCTGCCAAGCTGAGGCGCAACAAATGATCTCTCAGGGAAGGGGTGGAAAGATCATTAACGTAGCCTCAATCTCTGGAATTACTGCAAACTCTGTGGTTGCCTACGGGGCATCTAAGGCTGGCGTCATCATGATGACTAAACGTATGGCTGCTGAGTGGGGTAAGTACGGGATAAATGTAAACTGCATTAGTCCAGGTTGGACTATTACACCTATGACAGAGAGGGTGCCTGCAGAGACAAAGCAGCGTTGGAAGGAACTTACTCCTTTGGGGCGTCTGGAGACTCCTGAAGATTTGTATGGTGCACTAATCTTCCTAGCCTCAGACGCATCTAACTACGTAACAGGTCATAACCTTGTGGTCGACGGCGGACACACTGTCTGCGTATGGATAGACAAAGTACCCTAGATATTCCCTTATGTTCCAGACTTAATACAGGTTTAAGACCTCTAAAAAAGGTATTTGCTATGAAAATAGGCAAAAATAGGTGGAAGAATATTGAGTTGGTTTTCGCCACTACCTAATCTATCTTGTCTCTCTTTGTCATTCTTTTGAGGTTGACGCATATAGTTTCTTGTATTCTTTATGTATTGGGGTTACTCTTAGTTAGTCTTTGCCTTCTCAACCTTTACTGCAGCCACTTTGAATTCAGGGATCTTTGAAATAGGATCTAAGGCATCGTTTGTGAGTAGATTTGCCGCTGCCTCGCTGAAATGGAAAGGTATGAATACCATCCCTTTTGGAGAGCGTTCGGTCACTTCTGCAGAAGCGGTAAGTTTTCCCCGCCGCGATGTTACAGTAACTTTATCACCGTTTCTAATTCCAAGGTTCTGTGCATCTTCAGGGTTTATCTCGACTACGCATTCAGGTGCTAGGCTCTCAATTCCTGGAGATTTCCTCGTCATAGTACCTGTGTGGAACTGCTCTAGTAGTCGGCCAGTTGTGAGTATGAATGGATATTCTTCGTTAGGAGTCTCTGCTGGCGGCTTGTATTCAACAGGAGTAAACAGCCCTTTTCCACGTGTGAACCTATCCTTGTGAAGGAAAGGTGTACCTGGATGGCTATCGTTTGGACAAGGCCATTGGATGCCTTGGCCTTTTAGGCGTGAATGATGTACACCCCCGTAAATAGGGGTAACCTTCGAGATCTCCTCCATTATGTCACTTGTAGACGAGTATGATTCTTTGTAACCCATAAGCTGCGACAACTCCATGATAATCTGCCAGTCAGGTTTTGCCTCACCTGGCGGCTTAAGAGCAGCGTTCAGTTTCTGGATCCTTCTACAAGTGTTTGTGAAGGTGCCGTC
>JAWBNY010000158.1:0-3120 GCA_038826985.1 Bathyarchaeia archaeon
AGCTCTTCCTCTGTGGCCGTTCCTACAGTTTCAGGCATAGTCTGAAATCTAACTCTGCGCGCATCCAATGAGGCTAAATTGTTCCAATAGTCAACGGCTTCCTGAATCCTTCTTCTAGATAGGCCCTCCATCTCGATGATGGGGTGCCATGCTTCTTCCAGTAGCGCTGCCAGCTTCGACGGGGGTATCATTTTTATCTTAAACTCAATCAGCAACGGATCTACGTACAGAGAAGTTGAGCGATGCTTCACCCAGTCTCCTTGTAGCTTGACTATGGTGGCTATTTGGTTAAGGGTCTGTGCATCGAGAACTATTTCATCAAGTGTCTTCCATTTAGGAAAACACTGTCTGAGAAATTCGAGAATTTGTTCAACTTCAACTTCGAAAGGGTTCAATTGTTTACTCTCTACAGCCATACATAGGCTGATTATCCTTAGAAGACGCTCCTTCTCCTGTTCCAGCTTTCTATGACTCAACTTATCACCATCACTTCAGATCGTCCAGATACATTTTGAACGGTGATTACGTGGATGTCATCATGTATTGCTGTGATCTGGCCTGGTGTGATTGTTACGTACTGAGTATCTTTAATCGTCCCTATCTGTTTTAGTAACATTTCGGAGATTACTTCTCGATTCCTTGGGTCCATGTGAATATCGAACTCGTCGACCGCTCTAAAAGGCGACTTCAGATTTTGCTGGAGGGCTAGAAGAAATAGCATCGTCGCTGAGCTTCTTTCACCACCGCTTTGCGTATATGCGTTCAACACCTGCGGCTCTGCACCCCTAAAACCAACCACCAACTCTAGGCCTGCAGACTCTATGTCTTGAGCATTGATAAGCCTGACACTTCCCTTAGCCCCTATAGCCGATAGAAACTCATTGTATGTCTTGCTAACAGTCTCTAATATTGACTCGAGAGTCTCTCTCCACTTTCTTCTTCGCTCCTCTAACTCCTCTAGAACACGAGCACGATTCTCAGATACCATAGCCGCCTTTGCTTTTAGCTCGGTCAGAAGGTCTAGGTAATTAAGGTACATTTTCTCAGCGTCTTCAGACACTTCTCCAATGTTTGCGAGTTGAATAGCTACAATCTTTATTGCTTCAGAAACCTCTTGTGGTGTCCTTCGTGTCTGGATCCTTGTACCTGCACCGCTAATAAGAGGCTTCAAATCGTCTAGTGCCTTCTGGGAGGTTCTAAGCTCCCTTTCAAGGTTACGCATTTCCTCTTGAGCAGCCTTCAACTGGAAGTCCAGTATGCCTCTTCTTATTCGCTTCTCTAAGTAATTTTCAGTTTGCTTCTCCGATAGATCCTCGAGTTTCGTCAACTTCGATCTTAATGCTGAAGTCCTATTCTCGAGCTCAGCCACCCTTGACTGGAGAACCTGTATCTCTTTCCCTATGCTGGATAGATACCTGCTAAGACCCTGACTCGATAACTCCTTACTACCGGTATGCATGTCTGATATTAGGCTTGTTAACCGTTTCAGATTGCCTGAATGCGTTTCAATCGTTGCCTGACATCGAGCTTTTTCCCTCTCATTTTCCAAAATAGTATAGAATGTCTCTAGGTACTCCTTCCTCAACTCCTTCAAAACTGCGCTTAAAGTGTCAATCGAATTCTGGACGCTTTCAGTCTCTGCCTGCAAATTTTGGATGTCTGCTCGCTGCTGTTCAATCCGACCAGACCAAGCTTTTACTGCAGCTTCCTGTCTGGTAACCTGAGCCCAGACAAGCTCTCGTTCTAAAAATGTCCTCTCCTCCAGAAGTTTTTCACGTCTATTGTATCTATCATACTCTTCCTTCCAGTACGCGAGAGTTTCCTCAGCGTTGGCCAATAGGCTCTTAAGGGACTCTTCCTCGCTTAACACCGCTTTGAGCTTACTCTGAGCCTCAAGAATGTTCGTCCGATATTGCGCTATACCTATAGCTTCTTCAACCATCCTGAGCTTTTGAGTTGGTGTAGTAAGGCCGAAGTCCTCCATCATGTTTTGATGCATAATAATTAGCATGTTGTCGGGATTAATTCCAAACTTTGCCATAATAGCAGTGACCTCGCTCTTTGTTGTAAGCTTGAAGTTGACTTCGAACCAGTAGTTGCCGTCTCTTTTTATGTAACGAGAGACTCTAAGATAGTCAACGTCAAACTCTGGGACAGGCCTTCTTTTGTTCACCGGTCTATTGTCAAAGACAACGGTGACTCTGGCGCTGTCCTTCCCCCACCTTATGAGGTCGCTAAGCTTTCGCGACCTTTCAGTATACGCTTGGCCAAGGGCTACAGAGATCGCTAGCAAAATAGATGATTTACCCGACCCGTTTGGGCCGCAGATGACATTAAGTCCTGGCATAAGAGGTATCCTAGCATACTCGTAAGACATGAAGTTCTCTAGGATTACCTCGCGAATCAGCAACTTCTACACCTTCTTTCTTCGCAGAAATGTTCAACATAATATTAAATGCTCCTCATTGTCTAGCATTTTGCAGGAATCTGAAACTTTATGTAAACAGTAAAAGTTTGTTAACATTCTTTGACATATGATAATACGTAACTCTAACGACTCTCGCGGCAAGACACTTCCTTTCCACATCGCTCTTTGGTAAACCTGTCTGTTCAGCTTCTCTACAAATCTGTTGGGTCGCTCCACGTTATACTCTCAGCTTTCGATATTTTTTGGTTTCCCATACAGCTCGTAGCAACCTCATTGATGATGTATTTGAACATACTTTCTTACGATGAGGGTGGTAGGTAAACTTGCAAGACCCCCAACTAATATTTGGAGAATGTTTCCAGGGACCTCGACCGACGCGGCTGCAAAACCAAGTCCAAGGATGATGGCTTCAGATATCAGGTAGCCCACGATCATAATTATCCCACCTACCAAGACTGCAAGCGCGTCCCTGACAGGGCTAATACCATCCCTAATTAAGCCAGCCACGAATCCTTCAAGACCTTTAACAACAAGCGTAATCGGGGCGAAAACCAAGTATCCTCCCAATAGGTCTGCAAGTGCAGACCCTACACCTCCTGCAAAGCCTCCTACAATTGGGCCGAAAAGTAGAGCGCTCACAAAAACCATGGCATCACCAATGTTGATGTATCCGCCCGTAGCAGGTACGGGTA
>JAWBNY010000159.1:0-3117 GCA_038826985.1 Bathyarchaeia archaeon
AGCCGTAGGAGATGGGGGTCAACCACAGCAAACATATCCGCAAGCGATTCTTCGATGGGTCCTTTGAAGAATTGGCGAGAAGCCTACTGGGGAGACGATATAGAGAAAGGCGGACCCCTCCAATGGGAGTCGAGGTGTCGAGTTAAGAATAGAGGGTGTTTCGGATGTCCTACACCATGCAACCAGCTTGGAATAATCCGGGAGGGGCCTTGGGCTGGAACCTTCGACATCCCAGACTACGATTCAACAGACCTGCTCCATCCTAACTGCATGGTCACCGACCCAAATGGAGTGTATGCCCTCAGCGCCTTTCTAGACTCGATTGGTCTTGACTCTATATCCACAGGCAACACTCTGTCTTGGGCAATGGAATGCTATGAGAAAGGAATTCTTACCAAGGATGACCTAGGAGTCGAGCTGACATGGGGAAACGTCCCAGCTATGTTTGAGTTAGTGCGCAAAATTATTCGGAGAGAAGGCATAGGGGACATACTGGCCGAAGGCATCCGCATCGCCTCGCAAAAGGTGGGGAAGGGCTCAGAAAGGTTTGCCATGCATTGTAAAGGCGTTGAATGGGGTGTAGGAGGGGCTGGGAATAACCGTGACCAGAGAGAGACCTTCTGTTACGTCATGTCAGACCGCGGAGGAGTACATCTGTATGGTACAACAATCGAGGGGCAAAACGACTTTGCGGTAGCAGACAACCTCACAATATGTATACGAAACCTCAGGGCCTTGGATGCTGAGACCATAGGCTCGGCACTTAAGGCAGCTACGGGATGGAACTACTTCAACAGTCGAGAGGAGATGGATAGATTTGCACAGCGTATAATAATCATGGAGAGGGCGTGGAACATAAGAGAAGGACTTGTCCCTGAAAGAGATGATATCCTGCCAGAACGTGTGTTCACGGATCCCCTAACGCTTGGCCCCAAGGCAGGTACTCCAGCCGCAGTGTATGACAGGAAGAAGTTTGAGGAGGATAAGCAGGCTTGGTATAAGATGCGAGGATGCGACACCCATGGGATCCCGACAAAGAAGACGTTAAGGGACCTAGACCTAGCTTTCACAATACCAGAGCTTGAGAAGTTTGTCAGCCTTGAGGAGTCGTGACCTCTGATTAGCTAACCATCCTTAACTGGACAATCAGCAAAAGACAATTCTGTATCTGAAATTAGATTAAGCCGACAGATACAAGGTCTAAATAGGGAAACAACAAATAGACCCTTTTTTTCCTAATAGTATGCTTTCTATGCAAGATTGTTGTAAACAAGCTGAAACATGTATGAATGCTCAATACTTGATGTTATGGAGACCAAGTTAGGTTTAATCCTATAAATGACAGATAATCTTAACTTCTCCGCGCATCTACAGCATGTGGCTCATGTAGGCTATGGCTGATTCAGAAGGTAGGAGAGCTTGAAGGTAAAGAGTGTTCTTTTAACGTCCATCGTTGTTGTTGCATGGGGCTCAGCGTTCCCTATTCTTAAATTGGTTCTAGCTGAGACCAACCCCATAACCCTTGGCTTCCTTCGCTTCCTGTTGGCAACCCCAATCCTTGTCTTGTATGCGCATCTAAGCTACGGCAAAGAATTTTGGAGCGTCTTCACAGAAGAACCACTCCTTCTTGCACTTATGGGACTTACTGGAGTTGTAGGCTATCATGTCCTCCAAAATTTTGCAGCAGAAGAGACTTCTCCAACGGTGCAGAGCATAATTATCTCCTCCAACCCGATGATGGTGGCAATACTAAGCTCTATCCTCCTTAAGGAGAGAGTTGGAAAGAGCAGAGTTGTAGGAATAGCCCTGGGTTTCACAGGCGTCATCCTAATTGTCATATCTGATAGCTACTCAGCATCAACCATTCCATCAAGCCTAGTTGGAGAGCTGCTCAGTATCGGTGCTGCCTTCTGCTGGGCCCTATACAGTGTACTCAGCAAGAGGCTTTCAGCAAATCATTCAGCGGTTGAGCTGACAGCTTCATCCATGGTTTTTGGTACCTTCTTCTTTCTACCTGCTGTGTACTTTACAGGGAAACCTCAACTTCCAACATCACCACTTGTATGGCTGGGGACATTGGAGCTTAGCCTCATATCTTCCTGCCTCGCCTATGCCCTCTGGAATCACTTAATCTCAAAAAGGGATGCGTCAAGAGTTAGCATATCTCTATTCCTCATACCAGTGGTCTCAGCAGCTATCTCTGTCATCTTCTTGGCGGAGTCGCTTCTACCAACCACAGTTGTAGGTATGATGATGGTCACCGCAGGGATCTTGGTTGCGGAGAGATGAGTAAACAATAAAGATGCATCGTAAACCGTATTAGACGCCTAGCATAGGTAATTTATACCGAAAGTTAGAGTTAAAGTAAATGAGTTGTCCAAATTGAAGATACTAGATATAAGAGCATTCAGCGTCCGAGGCGGGTTTCCATATGAAGGAGAGAAATACATGGAGGAGAGGCTTGTACGTCCCACAGATATATATCCAGAGTTCGCGGAGATGGATTACATCGAGGATTCGCGAGCTCGAGCCTTCTCTGGTACTCAGCCCACTGAAAGAGCTTCCAAGTCGACCATGGAGATTGTAAGCAACTTCCTAGAGATCTTGACCGACGAAGGCATTACTGGTATAAGCCCTGTTGGAAACAGTTGGCCAATTGTAAAAGCCTCTCTGAGGCCCCTCCTACTTGGACGGGATGTACTAGCGGTTGAGAAGGTCTGGGACATTATGTATAGATGGCTTGTTCATGGCCGAAAATGTGAGACGATGATCGCCATAAGTGCCGTGGATAACTGCATCTGGGACATCATCGGTAAGTACAGAAAGGAGCCTGTGCTTTGCCTACTTGGCGGTCCAGTAAAAGACAAGATACGTATCTATGCCAGTATGCTCGGGCATAGTCTTGACCCAAAGCTTGTCTCCGAGAGAGCACGAAGAATGGCTGAACTTGGCTATACAGCGCAGAAATGGTTCTTCCGCTACGGCCCTTCATCAGGACTCGCTGGAGAGGAGAAGAACCTTGAACTGGTTAGAACGTTCAGGGACGCTGTGGGTTACGACACTGAGTTGATGCTTGACTGTTGGATGAGCTGGAGTATCCCATATACGATAAAGATG
>JAWBNY010000160.1:0-3079 GCA_038826985.1 Bathyarchaeia archaeon
CTGAAAGCTGGGTTGACCAGTTTCATTTGGGGAGCAGTATCTTGGGTCTTTGTTTCCCTATTCTCTGCTCAGATTGTTTCACTCTTTGGGACAGACCCAAGCTTCCTTTCAGAGGGAGCGTTTGCCCTCCGTATATTGGCCTTAGGATTCTTCACAGTTGGGGTGCAGAACAACCTAAGCTTCTTCTTCCAAGGAATCGGCAAGGCACTTCCCTCTCTTGTGGTTGCCTCCTGTCGACAACTTCTCTTCCTGACACCTTGCCTTCTAGCCATGCCTAAAATCTTTGGCTTGACAGGTCTATGGGCAGCCTATCCAGTCGCTGATGCTCTATCCCTATTGTTAACTCTATCTTGGGCAGTTCGTACGTTTCGGAATCTGCAGATACCACTTCACATATTCTCTGTTTCACAGCAAGCCTCAACCGAACCTAAGGGCAGCGCCTAAGCAGGATATCCAGTCTAGCACAGGGTCGATGGGCAGAGTCCAACTCTCCAAATTGAAGAGAAGTTGCGGCAAACACTACACTGCTCCATCAATATTATGGAGACCGAGCAAGCAAGTTTTGCTTGATAAGTTTCCTATGCCTTCTATTCTAAGATAGGAGATCTATAACTCTTAACGTGTTTTTCTTTACGGAGCATAATCTTCAAGAAGACTAATGATAGCTCTTGGCAGGTTCTTCAGGTCTTTCGCATCCCCTATGTCTTAAGACTGTGCTACCTCTCTATAGCTTCAACGCAGCTATGTATGCATTTATCAGGACCATGTTGAAACGTTTCACGACTGCCTACTTCTTTGCCTTGTGTTCTTTTTCAGGACATAAAGAAGAATGAAGGCGAATATAGCGACCGTTAGAAAGTAGAATGGAAAGACAGAGCTGGAGATTTTGCTTTCGACAAATAGCATGGTATTCGCTGCATTTATGGATGCATGATATAGTGATACGGTTAACAAACTACCGTTGGTGGAGTTATAGACCCATGTGTATGAAATTGAGTTCAGTGCTGTGATGATAATGAAGCATAGGAAGCTATGATAGTTGGCAGCCATAATGCTATCTTTAACTGCGAAGTGTGGCCAATGCCAAAGCGCCCAGAATATTCCCACAAGTAGGCTAGAAATAATTACATCATGCTTCTTCTGCAGTGCTGGTAAAGCGTAGCCTCTCCAACCTACTTCTTCCCACATGTTGGCCAAGAAATTCGCAATCAGGATGGGTGGGAACTCAGCCAATTTCGTTAGATCCAGCTTGTAAACCCCACCTGCAATGGACCAGATGGAGACTGCACAGGCTGCAAGAACTATAGGGAGAAGAATAGGCACTAAAAGCCAAGGCTTTGGAAAGCCCTTACGGCTGAATTGGCTAAACAGGTATTCTGCCCCTGCACTTCCGAATTCAAGTCTGGCTGCAATAAGCGCAGCGATTGTTGGTGAGGCGCCGCCAACAGCAATAAAGACAGAGGCAAGTTCGGTTAGAAATATTCCGTATGAAGCTAGGACCCAAGGAGTATATGCTAAACCACCAATCAAAAGGACTAATCCGAAATAGTAGAAAATGAACCTATCCACGGTCGTTAGACCTCGGTTTAGCTTCTAGTAGGTCTATTCTATTTGAACCATTTCCTTTACTAGCGCATTCCGCGATTTGTAAATAAGGCTAGCTAGTCAAGACTTGATATGGAGGCTAAGCCTGTTCTTGGAGAACTTGAACACAATTTATGTTGAACAGTTTACTGTTATGTAAAAAGAGATAAACATACAGCCAATACAATTTAATCTCTAAATTACCTCTACATGGGGTTAACACGTGAGGGTAGCTGGCTTTTCAATGATGAGCGTTGAGAGTAATGTTTGTCGGAATTATCGCATTGCAAGAGGCCGTCCATGATTCAGCCTATTGATGTTCTATGTTGTGAACTGTTGGTGTTGATTTGAAGAATCATGTTATCAGGATTGCTTCTTTGATGTCTTTGAAATGGATATCTGCTGTCAGGATCTTTGAGTCTGTTCTTCTCGCGGTTGTCAGTACAAAGGCGTCGGCAAGTCCAAAATCTCTGATTGTTCCCCGCATCTTAGCGTGGAGTATGCCGGACTCCTTGGAGAAATCTGAATCGATGTCCACTACTTGGGAGTTGCTAGTTAGAATCTCGTAGGCAGTCTCTACGTCTCCTCCTTCACGAGCTACCTTGCTTATTACTTCAGCGACTGTTACTACGCATGTGTAGACCTCGCTGTCCTCCTCTATGACTGACCTGACCTTTCTACCTGCCTCGCTTCCTGTCAGGTATTCTATCCATGCGTAGGCGTCTATCACGTACCTATCCATGTACGTTCAACTCGTCCTCAGCTGTGAATGGACGCATCCCTTTGAGTGCACCGAAGCCGTCCTTTCTCAACTTTCTTACCGTTATTTCTAGAATCTCACCCTCTCTGATCTTCTTGCTCTCCACGAGCTCTTTTGGAAGTGTAACTACGAGGGAGCCGCCGACCTTTCTCGCTTTGACGAGCGCCACCAGTATCACCGCTATAAAATCTAATATAACGCGAGATATATATTGTTCTGTTACTACTGAGTGCTAGTTTTGGCCCTTTCTGTGAAGGGTTCAGTCATTTGTTACTTCTTGCTAAAGTATCCTAGGTAAGGGTCGAATCTACCGATCGCAATCCAATCATAACTGAGACGGGGGTTTGCATGGCCAATTGCTGTGTTCGTAAAATTTCACTAAATTCTATTCAATTGAACTATTTCTATTGCCTAACAAGTCTTCAGTTCTCCTTGGGCCTTGCTCTAGGATAAGTCAACAAAGTGCTTCGGTTCCATCTATGTGGGATTACCTTCTAAAACCAACACATCGCAAACCTTTGCATTCGATTTACCGTGCTTTCAATTCCCTCTATGTGGGATTACCTTCTGAAACTATATGACTGGCTGTAAAAAACGTGGCCGCAGCCGTCTTTCAATTCCCTCTATGTGGGATTACCTTCTGAAACTTAATAGGATATTCTAGGAGCTTGGAAATAAGTCACCTTTCAATTCCCTCTATGTGGGATTACCTTCTGAAACAGGTCATCGGAGAAT
>JAWBNY010000161.1:0-3054 GCA_038826985.1 Bathyarchaeia archaeon
CTCCTTTCTAAAATCTAATCCTGACTGTTCAATTTGACCAAGCCCCCGCCATTCTGTGTCTGTAACTTCAAATACTCGCTGCATAATATTTTGTGCAGTAATATTACCATTTTCATTAACACTTCTAGGGGACAGGTCGTCGACGAGGCCGCCTTGATTGAGGTTCTTGAGAACAGGAAGATACTCGGTGCTGGCATCGACGTCTTCGAGGAGGAGCCTCTGGACCCAGCAAGCCCTCTGCGAAGGATGGAGAACGTTGTTATCACACCTCACACCTCTTCATCGACGAGAGAAGCGTTCAGGAACACATGGAAGAGCGCGGTGGACAACATTCGGAGATTTGTGGCAGGTGAGAGACCTAACTGGGTTGTGAACAGAGAAGTCCTGTACCTAGGCTCCAGCACACTTTTGGATAAGAGCTAAAGATGAGCATAAGGGTTCACGTATCTGTGATCCACCCTGAGCTCAATCGTTCGGTAGGACGCCAATGGACTCTTACCCTCAAAGAAGGGTCATCGATCATCGATGTGATCAAGGCGGTTGACGGAGAGATCTCAAGAGTTACGCCTATATTTCCCATTAAGGGATACCGAAGCCTTCTGCAGATGACCTTTCATCCCCGAGAGGAACGATTCTACAGGCAGGTGGCTATTCAGGCCTATGAGAGGCCAGGAGTACTCCTGCCTGTTAGACAGGAACCAAATATGCCGTTGCCAAATGAGGTCATCGTCATCGTAGTTCCCGAAGGCCCGTGCATAACTGAATGGGAAGACGTTGTGGCCTAGCAACGAGGTTACTCCGACTTGGATTACCTTCTGAAAATGTCTTCGCTGAGAGTTCGATGCACTAAGGTTTCACTAAGAGGCATACAGGAGGCCGCCGAGTCTACATATATGCGAGATATTTCCAAAGGGCTCAGAGTCAATAGTATTTACAGCGGACAGGGTCATCTCCCTTTGCCATACAGGTTTCGGAGGATAGGTTCTACATACAAACAGCCTTTTCAACTACGAGGCACATCACTATGTGGCTTGCCAGCAGGTTCAGTACATTGAAGAACCATGCAACACGAGATGAAAAAAAGACCAAGGAAGCCGCCGCAGCCCACTACGACTTGGGCAGAGAAGCCTTGAAATGGATAGCGCTGGCTACAATGACGGTTGACCACGTCGGTTCAGTGCTTTACCCTGAACTCGAGCTTCTACGAGTCATTGGACGTATCTCGTTCCCAATCTACAGCTACCTAATCGTTCTTGGTGTAGAGACAACAAGGAGCTTTAGAAAGTACCTTACAAGGCTCCTAATATTTGCCTTCATCTCACAGGCTCCATACTTCCTCGCCCACAGGTATGGTCCATTTGAGTCACTCAACATCTACTTCACTCTAGCATTTGGTGCGCTCTCGCTTAGAAGCCCAATTATGTTAATCCTAGCACTTGTTATCTCATTCTTCCTCAACTTTGACTACGGACCTTATGGCATAGCTTTGATCTCTGCGATGCAGCTTCTAAGAACAGACCAAAGGCAGGGAATAGCCTTCATAGTCCTTCTCAATGCAATATTCTACCTCATCTGGGACAAGCAAGTGTTCTCACTGTTTGCAGTCCCGCTGATTGTTGCACATCTCAGAGGATTTCTAGGAGCTAAGGGGAATACCCATAGGGAGGGCTCAACGTTCCCGACATGGAGAAAATACCTCTTCTACGTATACTACCCAGCCCACCTCACAGTCCTAGTGCTCATCAGAAGATACCTGACAGGAACATGGTGATATGAATGTCTTCTGTTTCTTCCAATCCTCAAGGTTTTATGACTGCTCTACCGATGATCAACCCGGCCCTTAGGTCTTCTAGCGCTCTGTTAGCCTCCTCAAGTGGGTAAGTCTTTGAAACAATAGGCCGAACCTTCTGTACCTTCACAAGCTGGAGAAGTTCTTCAAGCTCATAGCTTGGGCATCCGCCCTGACCATGGATCTCAAGTCGGTTCCTCAACAAGTGGTACGGGTCAACGTAGAAGAGCTCCGTCAACGCACCAATGACAATAAGTCGTCCATGTCTACGAAGCATTTTGAGTGAAGACTCAAGAGTCGTGGGTGCCGAGACGAGGTCGAATACCTTATGGGCTCCAGAACCATTCGTCAACCGCCGAACTTCCCCAGCAACATCTTTCTTAGAGGCATTAACGGTGTGGTCTGCACCAAGCCTCTGCGCTAACTCAAGCTTCTCCTCAGAGACATCCACAACGAACGTTGTCGCCCCAGCTAGCTTTGCCAGCTGCAAGGCAAAGACGCCGAGGCCTCCAAACCCGTATACTACAACAGCTTCGCCTACACGAGGGGGGTTACACTTCATTGCATGATAGATGGTTCCGCCACCGCATGCGAGAACAGAGGCCTCCTCATATGATATCTCCTCAGGGATCTCAAGCAGGTTCACTGCTGGGGCCTTAACATATTCTGCGTAGCCGCCATCTACGTCGAAGCCGGCGGAGACAAGGTTTGTACACTCTTCCTCCAACCCGAAGCGGCAGCTACGGCATCTGCCACAGGCATAGTGGTAGTTCACAAGTACACGCATCTTTTCCTTAAGCCAGTCTACGTCTTCGCCATACGCGGCCACCTCACCAGCCACCTCGTGGCCTAAGATGATTGGTAGAGGCCCACGGAGAATCGAACCCTCCCGAAGATGGACGTCGGTATGGCATACACCGCAAGACCTAACCCTAACAAGAACATCGCGAGGGCCGAGTTCTGGCAATGGGGCTTCCACAAGTCTGAGCGGCCTCCCATACTCAACAAGCTGCATAGCCTTCAACGTAGCTCAGATCCACAGCTACCACGAATCCTAATATCTTTTGGCTTAAGCTTCGACGGGGCCTCTGCTAAACCTGACCCTAACTGCCTTCTCAGCCAATCTAGGGTTTCTCGACCCCTATGACTCGTCTTCTGCCAGCCACCGTCTGTTTATGTTGGGGGTTAATTTTTTAAGCTGAAAAGGAGGAATTGCAGGGAGGGGGTTTTTTTGGCCGACGCAGGCTTGAGTTGGGGGGCTCTTC
>JAWBNY010000162.1:0-2944 GCA_038826985.1 Bathyarchaeia archaeon
ACCGCTTACAGCATTGGTGATAAGATCATAGGCAAGAGTGCAGAGGAATCCCGTGGTGCCAAGCACAACTGAGCGTGTGATACTGCTAGAGTTTAATTCACGTAGACTTCTATTTCTTCTAACCATAAGTCCCGCGTAAGGGTAAACCATCTCGCTGAGAATGACAGTTGCCAGTATAGGAGCTGAGAACCCCAGCGGATTCAATGTGCCATATACAAGCCAAGATAAGGCGGCTACAGCCGCTCCTGTAGCGAACCCGAATGCCAAACTTGTGGTGAAGACTACCGTATCCATCAACTTGACATTTGATAGAGGTAACATTGCATAGTTTGTTCCAACGCATAGCGCGGACAGGCAGACCACGATAGCAATAGATCTTGTCTTCTTCACTCGTTCATGGTTTTTTTCCAAGGCCTGCTTCAAGGCCCTTCTCACACGAAGGTAGTAGGATGAACATCCTACTTATAAACTTACATAGCGTGCACGTACAGGACTACGACAATGATCAAGACTTGAAATCATGGCCGTACTCCGCCTATTTCGGCTTCTGTGAATAGTTTGCCCATCGTTACTGCTTAGCCTAAGTGTATTAAATAGAATGCCGAGGCGATGTCAGACCTATATCTCTTCCCTTAAGGAAGGTTAGTCTCTTCGGGAAACGAACATGGCTGAATTTCAGGATAATTAATTAGTGCTTCATTTTAGATGTCCAAGCAATCGAACACTATTCGAAACATCCTTCTTATCTCTGTATTTGTCCGAGTATGGCCATACGTTCCTCTTCTGTTATGCATCCACTATCGTAAAGCCTTTGAGCCACTTTGGTCATATCCATAAAAGAGTGTAGTCTTATGCCTTTTTCCTGTGTCTTATTCCTTCCCCCTTCTTCCCTATCAATGAGAACAAGTGCATCTTTTACAATGCCTCCCTCCGCGGTTATCGCTTCAGCGGCTGCGATAAGGCTTCCGCCAGTCGTCACTACGTCGTCAATCAAGAGTATTTTATCTCCAGGGTAAATAATCCCCTCAACTCGACGTTCTCGACCATGGGTTCTTATCTCTTTTCGTACATACAAAAAAGGCTTCTGAAGCAAGTATGCGAGTACAGAGGCGAAGGGTATTCCTGCTGTGGGTATTCCTGCAACTCGGTCAAAGTTTGACAATCCCACCTCCTGCTTTGCACATCTAATGTAGATATCCTCAACAATTCTGTATGCCTCTGGAAAGCTAGGCACGACCCTCAAATCAATGTAATATGGGCTGAGTTTTCCTCCTGTCAGAGTGAAGGTTCCAAAACGGAGGGCTCCTATACGGGTTAGAAGGACACAGAGCTCCTTCTCAAGCTTCTCCTTATCATATTGTTCAGGTAACATATGTGCACTGAGAGAAACCATAATGTCTTCGCTTTTAGCCTCTTCGTTTGTAGATAGGGATTAGTGTTACGCTAGCCTTAAATCCGTCCAGCAAAACCACGTTCCGTAATTTCTGGCATGGTGTTGCGATGGAGTACTGGATTCCCTACGGTAAGACTGAGGTACCGGTGCGTGTCCCCGATGAAAACCTAATAGGTGTTATAGACTGTAAGGAGACTTCTTCCGCTTTGAACGCATCCGATGAGGTTGTTAGAGCGATCGAGAATCCTCTGTGTTCACCGAGACTTGAAGAGCTTTTAAAACCCGGCGAGAAGGTCTGCATCGTCGTTGATGATAAAACTCGACCAACGCCGAGTCATCTGATGGTTCGCCCGCTCTTGGGCTTGATCACTAGAGCTGGTATAAAGCCAGCTGACATAACCATAGTCTTCGGATGCGGAACCCACAAGACAATGCGTCTTGATGAGGTTGGTGCACTACTTGGGGAAGACTGTGTACGCGATGTTGTGGTAAACATTCATGACGCTGAGGCATCTGACTTGGTAGACATCGGCGAAACAAGCTTTGGTACTAAGGTTAAGGTCAACAGGGCTTTTGCCGAGGCAGACGTTAGAATCATTACGGGTGACGTTGAGTTTCACTACTTTGCAGGTTATGGTGGAGGAAGAAAGAGTGTTCTTCCTGCGATTACAGATGCTCAATCAACTCAGCACAACCATTCCTTTCTTCTCGACCCTAGAGCGAGGGCTGGCAACCTAGAAGGGAACCCTGTGCATCTGGATATGGTTGAGGCTGCTCATCTTCTTAAGGTCGATTTTGCAGTAAACCTAGTCCTTAATTCAAGGAAGGAGATGGTTCAAGCCTTTGCAGGAGACATGGACAAAGTCTTCCAGGAAGGTGTTCGCTTAGTTGATTCTATGTACAAGATTCCCGTCGACTCTCCTGCAGACATCGTTGTTGTAAGCCCTGGAGGTTACCCAGCCGATATCGACTTATATCAAGCATGCAAAGGGCTTGAGTTTGCCCTCAACGTTGTGAAAGAGGGTGGTGTTGTTGTCCTTGTTGCTGAGTGTATTGAGGGGTATGGACACAAGCTCTTTTTTGACTGGATGTTACGGTACAAGACGTTTGCTGAGGTGCAGAAAGAAGTTAAAAAAAAGTTTGTTCTCGGAGGACATAAAGCTTACTATCTCATGAAGGCTTTAGAGAAGGCTAAGATAGTTTTAGTTTCGACCCTGCCTGACTACTACGCTTCTAGTGTCTTCCATCTGCGAACAGCCAAGACTGCAAATACTGCTCTAAATATGGCATTCAGGATCCTTAACCGTAGAGGCAAGGTGCTTGTTCTACCTCATGGGTCTTTCACCTTACCTGTTCTTAAAGAGGAATCTGAAGGTTAGTCAAAATGAGCATACACTATACAATTCACGATTTCGAGCCGAAGTATCTAGATGAGGTTGTTCGAATTAACTGGACTTGTCTTCCAGAGAACTATGATAATTCGTTTTTTATGGACATCTATTATCGTTTTCCCCGAACTTTTATCGTGGCAAAGGTTGGTGAGAAGGTTGT
>JAWBNY010000163.1:0-2915 GCA_038826985.1 Bathyarchaeia archaeon
CAACGTACACGACGTCAGCGTCACAGTCGGCCCCCCCACCCGAAACATAGACCTAAAACTATCGCCGCTTCCTTCAGAGCTCTCAGGTATGATTTCAGGTATAGTTGAAGGCGAATCCAACCCTCTTCTTTCGAGACAGCCTAGCGCAATCTCATGTAAAACCTCAGCCACTACAGTTGACCTAGGGTCTTCTATTACAATCTCTGGGTCTATAAGTCCTGTCCGTGTAGGCGTGGTTGTCACAATAAGCTGTTCAAATGACAGCGCTTGGGTCTCTCTCGGAACAGCGACATCTGGCTTAGACGGCACCTATACTTATACATGGACGCCGAAGTCATCTGGCATATACCAACTTATGGCTTCTTGGGAGGGTGATAGTACCTATGCTGGAGCAGTTAGTGACGCGGTCTCGATTACCGTGAGATCTATAACTACTTCTCCGAGTCCTTCAAGTTCTACTCCAACCTCAAAATCTGGTTGCTTAATCGCCACCGCCACTTATGGCTCTGAACTATCTCCCCAAGTACAGTTTCTAAGAATCTTCCGTGACAGATATGTCCTCCAAACCTTTGCTGGAAGCAGCTTTATGGCCGTCTTCAACGCTGTATACTACTCTTTCAGTCCACATATAGCTGCGCTAATCTACAAGAGTGAACTGTTGGGATGGGTCATGAGGATATTGCTCTACCCACTCATTGCAATACTTTTGGCAAGCTATACCGTATTCGAACTCCTTAGCGTCAGTCCCGAACTTGCTGTTGTAACTGCAGGTATTACTGCAAGTTTCCTAATTGGAGTAGTCTACCTTACACCAGTCACGCTTCTACTATTTAGGCTCAGAAGGTTCAGACCATTAAAGAACCATATTCTTGTTTCAGTAATCATCTGGGCTATAAGCATTCTTGCAACTCTAATATCCGAAGTTGCTGGAATGTCTGGATTAATGATGGCCTCAACGGTATCACTCGTACTTGCAACAATTTCCGTAGCTACATTATGTACGGCAAAGACATTAAGTCGACTTCCGAAAACCTTGACAGCAACTCTTCGTTTTCTAAGATGACTTTACAACCTAAGTAGCCAGTATTTAGTCAAACATGTCTAAAACATTTCTGAGTCGACGCTCGAGACAATGCTGACATGCTTCAAGATTTGCCTCTTCTGTATGCTCGGCTAAAGACTGCATTAATAGTTTCGGCTTACATTGATTGAGCTTATCCCTAACTTGCGGATGCTAAATTAATTCACATTTACATATGTCGAATATGGTAATGGTCTCCCCTTAAGCATCCTTGCAAATAGCCCCTCCGCGTCTTCTCTCGATATGGGTCTAGGGTTATTTACCAACAGACGTTGACTCTTCAATAGATCCTCAGCCAGCCGAGGGATATCGTTTTCAGTTAGACCAATCTTTTCGAGCGATAGAGGTATGTTTACATCTGTTATGAGCTTCCTTACCGCTCTCACAACGTTGTAGGCATCTCTTTCTGGAGTTCGGCCTTGAACACCTACTGCCTTGGCGAGCATGCTGAGGACACGTAGTGAGTTAGGCATGTTGAACTCTATCACGTATGGCAGAGCAATGGCGCAACTTACTCCATGTGGACACTTTGACTTTACTGCAAACGCGTATGCTACCGCGTGGCCTGCACAGACACCTGTGTTCCCAAACGCCATACCAGCCATTGTCGATGCAAGAGCCATATTGCGCCTCGCCTCTATGTTATTGCCTTTCTCGTAGGCCGGTTTGAGGCTCGAGAAGACGAGCCTTGCTGCCGCAATTGCCAGTGCTTCGGTAATTGGGTTTGAGTTGACAGACATAAGCGACTCTACTGCATGGCTTAAGGCGTCCAGTCCACAAGAAGCTGTTATTTTAGGTGGCATCGTCAAAGTCAGAGTAGGGTCAATTACAGCCACATCTGGGAGTAGATGTTTAGAAACAATTCCAAGCTTAATCAAATCCTCCTCCGATTTGACAACAGCGTTCATAGTTATCTCTGACCCAGTTCCCGACGTGGTTGGTACTAGGATCATCGGTAACCCTCTTCTTGGAATTTTGTCAACTCCTATGTAGCTTCTAACAGTGCCGGGGTTTACGGCAGCTGCTGAGGCCACCTTGGCCATGTCTAGTACACTTCCTCCACCAATCCCTATCACGAGGTCGAAATGTCCGGATCGTACAGCTGCGGCGACTTCCTCTGCATTCAGGATGCTTGGCTCTGGCTCCACATTATCGAAAAGAGTTAGCTCAACTCCAATACTTTTGAGTGGTTGCAATACTTGATCAACCAGCCCTATCTTTCTGAGTGTAACATCACTCACAACAAATGTTCTTTCTGAGTTAAACTCCTTCACAAACAGTGGTAGCTTCTGTACCATTTTCTCCCCGAACAGGATTCTGCTTGGAACTGTAAACATGAACTGTTTCATAGGCAGCAGGTACTAAGATTTCTTTGGGTTAATAACGATTCTGACCAGCAACCATTACTAGTAACCTAATTAAGGCTTCTCTCATAGGATACTTGGCGAAGCTGTTGGGCGTTGAGCTTGCACCTATAGTTGTTAAGGACAAAATCTCTCTCAATGGTCTTCGAAGAAAGAGTTAGTGGACACACCAAATTATCTCTACCAGTTTCCTGAGTAATGGAGGTTCTGAAAGAGTGGAGACTGCAGGAAAAACCTTCTCTAACGCTGTTGCCAGCACACGTCTCACCAAAGCAATGATCGAGGATGCGAAGAAAGTGTTGAACCTTATATGGCTTCCATACGTAGAGGCATTGAGCGAAGCTGATGCTCAAGCTACTCATATGGCAAGTATGGGATCTATCTGGGCAGCAAGCAGCCGTAACTATGTCTCCTATACGGAGCTACTCGTTTGGTTAGGAATGTGACCATATCTGGGTACGAGTTTCTAC
>JAWBNY010000164.1:0-2875 GCA_038826985.1 Bathyarchaeia archaeon
GCCAGCGCCCCAGGCTGGTATCCTTGACCACTCTAGCCACCTCAGACCTAGGATAATTGCCACTGAGTTGGTAGCTAGACGACTACCCCTTCATTTGGAATAGAGAATTATTTTCTCGGTTTATATTCATTGCTTTGATGTTTTCTGTTGCGTCTTTTGCACGTGTCGTTTTTCGAGTTCTTCGAAGACTTCGCTTATTTCAAGGTTTTTCTGTGCTAGGAGCACAATTGTGTGGAAGATTAGGTCTGTAGCTTCGTGGATTATGTTGTTTTTGTCTTGGTTTTTGGCGGCTAAAACGAGTTCTGTTGCCTCCTCGCCTATTTTTTGAAGGCTGGCATCTTCGCCTTGGCTTGACAGTTTTGAAACGTAGGAGTCTGGCTTCGGATTGTTTATCCTATCCTTTACGACTTCAAACACCCTTTCCAATATTCTGGCGTCTAGCGCTTCTACTTCTTTCTCCGCCTCTATTGGTTTGTGGAAGCATGAGTGCGCGCCCGTGTGACAGCATACGCCTATTTGTTGAACTTTGAATAGGATGGCGTCGTTGTCGCAGTCAAGTATGGCGTTTTGAACTAGCGAATAGTTTTCTGAAGTTTCGCCTTTCATCCAAATTCTCTTTTTGCTTCGGCTCCAAAAATGCATCTTTCCACTGGTCAAAGTCAGCTTTAGCGCTTCTTTATCCATGAAAGCTTGCATCAAAACCGTGTCGTTTGAAGCGTCTTGAACAACAACGGGGACAAGCCCATCAGCCTTATCAAAGTCAACTTTGCCGATGAACTCATCCGCCTCTTTCTCACTTAGTTTTAGAACCAACTTTTCACCTCAAACTGGACGTATGCAAACGCCTCTTTCAGCCAAATACTCCTTCACCTTCTTGACTGAATGTTGAAAACGGTGGAATATGGAGGCTGCCAAAGCTGCGTCAGCCATTCCTTCAGTTAAAACTACATATATGTGTTCTGGGTTTCCAGCTCCGCCGCTGGCGATGATGGGAATGTTCACGGTTTGGCATATGGTTTTTGTTAGTGGAATGTCATAGCCCAGTTTGGTTCCATCGTAATCCATACTTGTAAGGAGGATCTCCCCCGCACCCAACTTCTCAACTCTCTCAGCCCACTTTACAGCATCGATTCCTGTAGGCGTCCTTCCACCGTTTATATAAACCTCCCACCAGCATGGTCCGCGATCTGTCTCAACGATCGTTTTATCTCCTCTATGTTCATAAACCCTCTTGGCATCTATAGCTACTACGATACATTGCGATCCGAAAGCCTCCGCCGACCTTTTTATTAGGTTAGGATCCTCGACCGCGCCCGTGTTTATTGAAACCTTGTCTGCGCCGGAAGCAAGCATCATCCTAATGTCAGACAAAGTCCGTATCCCACCACCGACTGTGAACGGTATGAAGAGCCTCTCAGCAGTTCTGACGACTACATCAAGTATGATCTTTCTCTTCTCATAGGAGGCTGTAATGTCTAGAAAGACTACTTCGTCAGCACCCTCCATACCATAAGTCTCAGCAAGAACTGCAGGGTCTCCCTCAACCCTCAAATTTTTGAAACGTACTCCTTTAACAACCTTCCCATTCTTGACGTCGAGGCAAGGTATTATTCTCTTAACTAACATGTCCTAGCAACCCTCATGGCTTCAGCTAGAGTAAATCTCTTCTCATATAGAGCAGTACCTACTATGACTCCCTGAACACCTATCTTTGCAAGCTCACGAATATCATCCAGATCTCTTATTCCTCCAGATGCTATTACAGGAATGCTCAAACTTCGGACGAGTCTTTTAACATCGATTAAGGCTGGGCCTCTCAATGTTCCGTCTGCATTTACGGATGTGAATATTATAGTTCCAACTCCTAGGTTCTCAAGCTTTTTTGCGACCTCAACATACTCTAGGGATAATTTGCTTTTCCATCCTTCTATGGTTGGACTACCGTTCCTGACATCTATTGCCGCCGCTACCCTATCCTTCCCGAAGATGCTGGAAGCCTCAGAGACGAGTTCAGGCATTCTAATGCAGGCTGTCCCGAAAACAATTCTATAGACTCCGAGGTTCAATAGCTGCTCTGCTCTTTCCATACTTCTGATGCCTCCACCAACCTGGGTTCCGATCTTTACAGACTTGATTATTCTATTTATGACATTCAAGTTGTCGCCCAAACCTAAAGCTGCATCTAAATCTACTATGTGAAGCATAGATGCTCCTTGGGATTGGAATAATTTGACCGCTTCCTCAGGATCTTGATAATACTCCCTGACTTGTGAGGGGTCTCCCTGGAATAGTCGGACACACTTGCCTCTAAGCAAGTCTATTGACGGAATCACTATCATGTCTTTACTTCCTTATTGCTGTCACAAAATTTTTCAATATTCTAAGGCCCATCTCTCCACTCTTCTCAGGGTGAAACTGTGTTGCGAAAATGTTTCTTTTTTCAAGGGCCGATGGAAACCGGACTCCATAATCTGTGGTTGCAGTTACAATAGTGGGGTCTTCAGGTTTGGCAATGTATGAATTTACGAAATACATATGTGAATCGTCGGGGATATTCTCCAGTAGAGTGCAAGACTTCTCAATTCTTATATTGTTCCAACCTATATGTGGAATCTTTACGTTCGTAGGTAGTTTAACAACCTCCCCCCTGATGATATCTAAGCCTCTGATAAGACCTCCTTCATGGCTTGTAGTGAATAGAAGTTGGAGGCCGAGGCATATCCCAAGTAGAGCCTTACCGTCCTTAACCTCTTGGATTACAATCTCTTCTAGACTAGACAGGTTCTTTTTAGCTTCAGCGAAAGCACCCACCCCAGGCAATATTACTCCGTCTGATCCCCTTATCTCTTCAGGTTCGCTCGATATGGCCACCTTT
>JAWBNY010000165.1:0-2869 GCA_038826985.1 Bathyarchaeia archaeon
CACGTAGGAGCTGGATGATCTTCAAACCAGTCTGTAAGTCAAGGTTTCCTGTTGGCTCATCTGCTAATATGATTGAAGGATTATTCGCGAGGGCTCTGGCTAGGGCTACCCGCTGTTGCTGACCTGCAGAGAGCTCTGAAGGTCTGTGGTGGAGTCTATCGCCTAGACCCACCATTCTAAGAAGTTCCTCCGACCTTCGTGTTCTTTCCTTATGTGAATAGCCGGCAAAGATCATTGGGAGAGCTACATTCTCGAGCGCTGTCATTACAGGAATAAGGTTGAAGGTTTGGAAAATGTATCCTATCTTGTTACATCGGAGCCAAGCCAACTCGTAGGCATCGAGCTTTGATATATCGATCTCATCGATGTAAACCGCCCCTCTAGTCGGACGGTCGAGTCCTCCAATCATGTTGAACAACGTTGTCTTTCCAGATCCAGATGGACCTACGAGAGAAGTGTAGTCTCCCCTCCTGAATTTTATGCTGACTCCAGCTAAGGCCTTAACTGTAGAGTCTCCTATTTGATACTCTTTTTCTACATTTTCAACCTCAATTATGTTTTCAGACATCATATGAAAGTGCCTCCGCGGGTCGAAGCCTAGCTGCTTTGTATGCAGGATATATGGTAGCGACTACACTGAGCACCGTTGCCAATCCTACAGAGAGGCTCATGTAGAATAATATGTCGAGAATTGGCGCTGCCGTGAGTGCTAACAAGCCGACCTGCGCTGAGACAGCCGCCGCTGCTGCAACGCTTCCTACAGCAAAGCCGAGTAATCCGCCGAAAAATCCGATGATTGTAGACTCGGCTATGAATAGCTTCAATATATGCTGGTCTAGTGCCCCGAGGAACTTCATTGTTCCTATCTCTCTGTATCTTTCGAAGACTGCCATCAAAGTCGAGTTCATTAGACCCACCATGCTGACAACAAAGGACATTGTTACTAGCCATACCTGATAGGTCTCCACGATTGCCCCCATCTGTTTTCCATGGCTCTCAATGATGAGGCTGGAAATTGGGAAGTAGACCATGAAAGCAATGCTAAGAGTTGTCGCTGCAATCATCAAACTTGAACGCTTCAGACGCCTACGTATCTGTTCAAGGCTAATATGGAATGCTTCTGAGAGTGGGAGTTTCACAGCCCTTTTATTAGTCCCAGGTACGCTATGTTGCAACGTTACCTCCTCGCATTCTATGCTATGTCGATCTAGGGCTCAGTTTGCTTGGAACCGTATTTTGCCTCTAATTTCTTCGATATGTTATATACATTATCACATAGAAGATTCAGGTATTTGAAGTCAACGTAAACCAGCATTTTGTTTCCTGAATTTCACATGTGTTCTAGGATCGCTAAATTGCTTCCAGCCCTTACCTCTTGTTCACGTCATCAACAATAGCCAATTATGGTGGAAGAAGGTACACTGATAAGTATGCATTGCTTGGTTTTAGGATGAAAAGGAAAGGCGACTCTTGGAAAGTAATGATATTACGGATAGGGTAGCTAAATATAGGCAAAGACTGCTGGCTGCCAACTCCTATGGCAAGGTCTGGGAAATAGTAAAGGACTCGGTCATGGACATTCTGAGAAAACGTCGCCCAGGTATGATGCTCTTCTTGGACGACCTTCCCTTCAATCTGGGTGCTTATCATCCTGTGGGGACAAACAACATAGTCATGAATAGAGCTTTGTTGAAACTAATTGAGGCGGCTACTGATAATCCCCTCTTTGTCAAAGCATTTGTATATTCTGTTCTTCTCCATGAGTACCTTCATGCCCTTGGATATTTGAGTGAAGGCGAGGTTCGTCCTCTTGTAGTGGCCATTTCGGAGGCATGCTTCGGCTACGACCATGTTGTTACAAGACTCGCAAAGGAGGGGCCTTGGGCTCTGTTGCGTGGGATTCCTTTAGATGGAATCCAAGCTTCAAAGCGAGTAATGGAGATAGTTAAGGACTTTGAAAGGTCTTCTCAAACATACATTGCCTAGCCGAAGTAGCTCCAACTTTTACGAATTTGACATCACAGCAATGCAATTCATGGTATTTTTAGAAAAGACTATTAAGGTTCATCTAATCTAGGTAAGCGATCGTGCGTCTAGACAACCTATTAACTCAAGATAACATAGCGAAGCTGAATGAATTAAACAATCAGCATGTTATGAAGCTTATAGAGTACTATGTTGAGCTTTGCAAACCTGCCAAAGTGTCAGTTATTACAGATGACCCCAAAGACATAGCATATGTGCGCCAGCTCGCCCTCGACACTGGAGAAGAGGTCAGACTACGTCTCGAGGGTCATACAGTTCACTTCGACGGATACTATGACCAAGGCAGAGACAGAGACGTAACCGCTGTACTTCCAGATCCTAAAGAAAAGCTAAGCTCAAGGATTAATACGGTAGAAAGGGAGGCAGGTCTTAGGGAGGTTCTTAGCTTACTGGACGGAGCCATGAGAGGAAAAGAGATGCTGATATGTTTTTTCTGCCTAGGCCCGACTAGGTCTCGATTCTCGATCCCTGCTTTGCAGTTTACTGACTCTAGCTACGTGGCTCATAGTGAGACTCTGCTCTACAGAAGTGGATACGAAGAGTTCAAGAGGTTGAATGGTTCATCTAATTTCTTCACTTTCGTTCACTCTGCAGGGGAGCTGGATGAGCGTAACTGTTCTAAGAACGTTAAGCAGAGGCGGATCTACATCGACCTTATCGGTGGTCGGGTTCTCTCAGTTAACACTCAGTATGCGGGTAATTCGGTAGGGCTCAAGAAACTTGCCTTGCGTTTAGCCATATACAAAGCTAATCATGAGGACTGGTTGGCGGAGCATATGCTGATAATGGGTGTTCATCCCCCAAGGAAGAATCGTGTTACCTA
>JAWBNY010000166.1:0-2854 GCA_038826985.1 Bathyarchaeia archaeon
CGGCCTTCACAAGCTCCAAGCCTTCGAGCACAAGCGGCTCCTTCGTTGCAATGATTGTTAGGTCGGTTACTCTCTGATCCAGAACCTCTTCAACATATTGTAGAAACTCTGTGATTACAGGCGGACGGGTACCGATAGGTGCGACAATTGACACTTTACGCAACGATTTCACCTCTACTTAAAGGTAGACACCATCTGCAGAAGCTGTCAGGTAGCTCCTTCTTTTGGAAGGTCTCCATAGCTTCATCCCTTACTTTTAGCGCAAGGAGCCTTTTCTCCCTGTCGATCGTAAGCATCCTTCGCTTGTTACTTCTAGTGTAGATTATCTCTCCGAAGTCGACGTCTCTGCCAGTTCGGTACTCCAACATAAGGGCATAGTACGTCACCTGCAACGCATGATATAGCGATAAACCCTCCTTTGGAGGGTCTCCAGTCTTAATCTCTATAGGTATGCCATCTTCAAGAACGTCGATCTTTCCTCCAGAAAAGCCCAGTGTAGGCGCTGAAATAAATACCTCAAACTTTCTAGATGGTACGAATGCTTTGGCGAGCTCAGCCCCTTCTAGCTTTGTGGCAGAGGCGAAACTCCTAAGACGGCTAATCCAAGCTGCATATGCTCCTCGCAAAGACCTCTCAAGGAGCTCCCACTCTACCTCATAGTCGGCACCAACAGATTGAAACTCTGCCCTGAATCTCAGTTCTAGATTCCGCTTGATTATCTGCAGCTCAGATTCGAACTCCTCTGCGACGTCTGTCTCCGCTGATGGGTTGAACATACATGCCAAAGAGAACTCCTTTGCCATGAGATAATCGAACGCTATGTGATGAAAAATGCCGGTAACACTAGCTCTAGTCTTGCGAAACCTTACGCCCTTGAAGGAGAGGTAGGCACAGCGGGGGCAACGGAGAAAAGTTACATAGATGCTTACAGGAGCAATCGTCGCATTTGTTGGTCTCAGAGCTTCATCAGCGTACCCTCTCATAAGCCTTGAATCGCAGTATCTTGGCACGTTTATTCCCATCCAGAACTAAGGTATCAGGTATCTCTCTCATGAGCGTCAACATATAGCGACGGGTATTCAAGACTTGTTGAAGTAAAGGTTCAAAAGCTTGAAGCCTAGCTTAACAACCTGAATAAGGTTATGGCCAGACCATTAGACGAAGCACTACCCTACGACAAGGCTTTAGAAGCTAGGAATAGGCGGAGGATTGTTAAGGCTCTGGCCGAACTTGGCGGCGAAGCAAGCTTCTCCCAGATCGAGAGGGTATCAAAGGTTACTGGAAACACCTTGGTATACAACCTTGAAGTCTTAGAGCGAAGATTCTGTATCATAGAAAAACCTGTCAAGGGAACTTACCGGCTACGATTCAGAACACCCCTGAGCTACCTGTTCGCTCCAGAAGGCACCTATCCCACAGTCTACTTCGGGCTTCTTGGAAGACGAGACAGGAGGGATGTACCAGAGACTAAGGTTGCCTTGGACCTACTTAAAGAAGAGAAGATAATTCCCCAATTGGTGTATGTAACAACCACTCTAGAAGCTCTCCAAGAGTGGAAGGAGCTTAAACTACCCTACCAATGGATAACCGTGTATGAGGCAGATATAGCTGATATAGATTCGGTGAAGAATAGAGTACGACCGCAATTAGAGATCCTGATCAAAGACCATGTTGTGATATTGGACTGCACTTCAGCAACAAAGCCTGCAACAATAGCATATTATGAACTTGCAAACCAATATCTTATTCCACTTATTTACATATATGAGCCTATAAGAAGCCTAAAATGGTTGATATCGAGGCAAAACTTGCTTCAAAGAATAGGGATGCATCAAATGAACTGACATCTCTTTGCCTTGAGCCATGATTCCCACCAATGCATTTTGATAGCTCTAGGCTGCAGCCTCAAATATCTCTGCTATGCTTGGTTCAAATCTTGTTACTCTTGGAATCAAAATGAATAAACTAAGTCCCAGCTATTAAAATCTTGTTTGATAATTTACCTAGGACATTTTATGCGCTCCTTGTGGTAGAAGCAGCAAACAGTTAGTCGGAGAATCTTTGACCGCGCAATCATGTTTTAAAGTTTTAATGTGTAATGGATTCCGCGGAGTGAACAGTTTCATACCTAAGGATTATGTATTATGTTGTATTCTCTATATTTCGGGGATAAACATGACTGAGAAAAGCGCTGTGGTTACTGTTCGCCTTTCAAAACGTGATTTGGAAAGAGTTGACACCTTGAGGGTTATTGAGGATGTTGACCGTTCCACGCTAATAAAGGAGTTCATTGAAGATGGGCTGCGCAGAAGAGTTGTTGACCTTTATCGAAGACAGAAGTTAACTGCTGGACGTGCAGCCGAGATTTTAGGGTTATCTTTGCGAGAGTTTCTTGAAATTTTAGAGCGAGAAGGCATTCCAGTCAACTGGGATGCGGAAGGCATACGCGAATATTTGGAGGCGAAATATGGAGATTAAGCTTGTTGCCCACTGTGGTTTCTGACGCTGAGCCGTTCATCCATTTGGCTCAAATAAACAAGCTATACCTCATCAAGAACCTTTTCAGACAAGTAATAATTACCCCAAATATTAAACGTGAAGCTGTTGACGAAGGCATAAAAATGAGCCGTCCTGACGCTCAGATCATTGAGAAAGCAATAGAAGAAGGTTGGATTAAGGTAGAAACATATCCTAGACTCTTAGCTTCAGCCGTTAAGAGGCTGGCTACAGATGAAAACATATCTTTAGCGGATGCAGTGACATTAATGTTTGCAAGAGAGAAAAGTGCAGAGGTTTTGGTTGATGAGAAGGCTCTTTCAAACCTTGCAAGGATGTTTGGACTTAGGACTTGGAA
>JAWBNY010000167.1:0-2847 GCA_038826985.1 Bathyarchaeia archaeon
GAAGACTCCTGGCCCAGGGGCCCAGCCAGCGATTAGAGCCTTAGCGCGTTCAGGCTTTCAAATAGGAAGGATAGAGGAAGTCACACCTATCCCACACGATGGAACTAGGAGACCTGGTGGAAGAAGGGGGAGAAGAGTATAGTTTCCACAGGGGAATAGTCTTGCAGGTTCGGATTTTGGAGGCTAGAGGAAACACCCTCCGCTTCTACATTAACGGTTTAGATATAGAGGTAGCAAATGCCTTAAGGCGGACTATGATAGCAGATGTGCCAACAATGGCGGTTGAAGACGTTATGATAGTTGAGAATACGTCTCCGATACGTGATGAAGTACTTGCCCACCGTCTCGGCCTAGTTCCGTTGAAGACAGACCTTGAATCATATGTACCACGTGAATTATGTGAGTGTCGTAGTGAACTAGGATGTGGGAAATGTAGTGTAACCCTGACCCTTGAGGCAGAGGCTACAGACTCGCCACGTACAGTTTACTCAAGAGAGCTTGAATCAAGCGACCCTGAGGTTGTACCGGTAAGCGGAAACATCCCCTTGGTGAAACTTGCACGCGGTCAACGCATCAGGCTTGAGGCTTACGCCAGATTAGGTACAGGACGCGAACATGCAAAGTGGCAGCCTGTTTCCGTCTCCGCTTATAGGTACGCTGTCCAATTTTCTCTGGACGCTGAGAAATGCAATCTCTGTCTAAGCTGTGTTACATCTTGCCCTAAACACCTACTACAGAAAGATGATGGGAAGCTCATACTATCTAGACCTGAGAACTGCGACCTATGCAAAGAATGCATGAACTCCTGTCCAAGAGAAGCCTTGACCGTCTCACCTGAAAAGAATGCTTTTGTATTTAGCATTGAATCTACAGGTTCTTTAGAACCTCAAGAAATCTTCCTTAAGGCAATCGAGATCATGAAGGATAAGGCAGATGTGCTAATAGATGAGTTGCAGCAGCATCTAAGGGGGCAGTTCAATGAGAAGAATGCAGACTAACCCTCAACTTGTTGCGACGATACGGTATCTGAGGAAAGCCTCGAACATGAATAATGCACCTATATGGGCCAGACTGGCCGATGAGTTAAGTGACTCGAAACGGAGAAGACCAAGCGTCAACATAAGTAGTATAGTGCGTTCTATAGATGAAGGCGAGACCGCAGCTGTACCTGGTAAGGTGTTAGGGTCGGGTTTGGGGAAGAAAATCACCGTGGCCGCGTTTGCGTTTACAAAGGAAGCTAGGAGAAAGATCGAAGAGGCAGGAGGTGAATGCCTCTCTTTGATAACTCTTGTAGAACGTAACCCAAAGGGTACTGGAGTGAGAATAATTGGATGATTCGAGAGGAAAAAATGGACTTTTGGTAGATGCGACAGATCTACTGCTTGGGCGAATGGCAAGTCTTGTTGCCAAATGCCTCCTCTTAGGAAAAACGGTTACTATTATCAACGCTGAGAAAGCAGTAATCTCTGGAAAAAGAGAGAAGATCCTTGAAGAAAGGCAGAGTATCTTGCGTACTCGCACACTGGGTTCCAAGAGGAAGAGTCCTAAGCATCCTCGAAGACCTGATGGAATATTACGGCTTGTCGTAAGAAGGATGCTTCCTATGGATAAACCCAGAGGCAAAGAAGCCTTCTCGAATCTCCGTGTTTATATTGGTGTTCCAGGAGACATAGATGTAAGCAAGGCTGAGACTTTGCCTGAGGCCCGGAGGCGTGAGGGAACGCATGTGATGCGTTTAGAAGCTTTAGCGAAAAGTATAGGTTGGGGTGAAATGGAGGAGTAGCTTTGCCCAGTCCAAGAAGGATTATTGTGCAAGCTAGTGGAAAAAGGAAAACCGCGATTGCGCGTGTAACAGTAAAGCCTGGTAAAGGAAGGATCCGAATAAACAGCTGTCCACTCGAAATATATGTTCCGGACATTGCAAGGGAGAAGCTCATGGAACCTATCGTTCTTTCTAAGGATATGACTAAGGAAATGGATATCGACGTGCGTACACACGGAGGAGGATTCATGGGACAGGCTGAGGCAGCGCGGATGGCGATTGCACGGGCATTAGTAAAGATCTCAAGAGGCACTGCCCTCAGACGGGTGTTCAATGAATACGACCGAGCCATGCTCTCGGGCGATCCACGGAGGAAGGAGCCTAAGAAGTTCGGTGGCCCAGGGGCAAGGCGAAGAAAACAGAAATCCTACAGGTAGGTGACTACGACCTTTATGATGATCCCTGTCAGATGCTTCACTTGTGGAGCCTTGATCGGCGACAAGTGGGAACTTTTTGCTCAACGGGTAAGGAATGGTGAGGAACCCAACTCTGTGCTTAATGACCTAGGTCTGACCAGATACTGTTGTCGAAGGATGCTTCTATCAAACATTGATGTGATAGATGAAGTACTGAAATACTTCGAGCGCAAATAATACGAGCAAAATTCTCAATGGATGTAAATTGAAATGATCAGCAGGATGGTGTTCTAACTAAATGGGTGAAGACATGCAGGAAGAGGAAGAAAAGATTGAAAAGGAATACGAGGGCTTAGCTTCAAGTGAGAAGGCCGAGTATTCGCAGAAGGGCGATGAACAACAGGCTGTAGGAGCTGAGCTTCTGCTCCCTATCGACGACCTTCTATCAGCCGGCATTCACATCGGGACACGGGTTAAGACAAAGAACATGAAGCAGTTCATATACCGTGTTCGGCCAGACGGGCTCTTCGTACTAGATGTGAAGAAGACCGATGAACGTATACGTTGTGCATCCAAGTTTATTGCCAGATTTGACCCATCAAAGGTAGTGGTGGTTTCATCTCGACTTTATGGACGGACTCCTGTGCAGAAGTTCTGTGAACTTACACG
>JAWBNY010000168.1:0-2842 GCA_038826985.1 Bathyarchaeia archaeon
CTCAATCAGTGAGCCGACAACTATCAAGAACCTTGTCATTGAGCTCACCAGCCGTCTTCTTATGAGGAGGAAAAGAGAGTTCAAGGTCAGACCGTGCATCCTCTTCGTCTGGGATGAGGCGCAGGAATTTGTTGCAAGTCCTTCAAGCACTACTGGAATTGACAGGATATGTAGCCAAGAAGTCGAGAGGCTTCTCAGACAAGGTAGAAAATACGGACTTGGCGGATGCATAGCCACCCAGAGGATTGCGTATCTAAACACCAATGCACTGCAGCAACTACACACCTACTTTGTAAGCACTCTTCCAAGGCCCTATGACAGAGGCCTCATCAGCAACACCTTCATGATTGATAAGACCATTCTGGAGAAGACTCTGGAGTTTATACCCGGAGAGTGGCTGGTCTCGAGCTACTTGGCTACAGGCATGGCAAACGTACCAATATTTATCAAAGCTGATAACTCCGAAGACGAAGTACAGAGATTCCTTAACACATGTCAATCATACCAGTAACTGGTACATGCAACCCAGAAAGTACCCTTTCTCCCGCAATATTTAACACAAAATATTAGGTATTACGATAAGAATACACGAAGCCAACCTACGTCTAGAATTATGGGCTCCAGATCTTAGATACGAGCTCGCTTGCCTTCAAACGAATTGCGTCAAGCTCCTCCAAGGTAGGTTTCCCACGTATGTCTCCTAACCTACCCCTAGTGCTATTCTCCACTGAGCCGTGAAACTCGCCAACGATGTACCATTCGTCGAGTAATGTAAAACCCAGATGGTCTAGGAACTGTCCAATATACTTCCCACATGGTAAAGCCTCTTTGATACCGGTGTGTGGACCAGAATAGGTACAGAAGACCAACGCATATTTTCCAGGGGCTCTAGGCGAGCCTAGTCTAACTCGTCCTTCATGTCTGTAGATGTTGAACCGACCCTGAAGATAGCGGGTCATAGGTTCAGGTGTATGCCATTGGTATGATGGAGAACCGATGCATACAAGGTCATAACAGAACCAGTCGATTTCCTCAGCTTCTTCTACCCGCTTGACCGTGACTTCGACCCCACGCTCCTCCAGGCCCTGCTTGATGGCGTTAGCTACCTTTTCGGTGTTCCCTGTTTTAGACCAGTAGATTATGGCAGCATTCTTAGCCATAGTCATCTATCTCTGTCAGATAAAGGATACCTGCCTCTTAACAAGTATCTACTCAACGTATATACCCGGCCTATAAGGTTCTGCTAACCTCGCTCTGTCCTTTGGGTCATATATACCTGGGTCGTCCTCAACATACACGACAACCTCGGCTTTTAGCTCACGGGCAAAGAACTCCCTAGACCCGTTGATCACAGCATAGTCGTCAAGGCGACCTACGCTCAGTCTGTCTTTAATAACCTCCCGCGGGGCTCTAAGGAGGTCCGAACATATCTTCTCCGCAAAGGAGAAAATTCTTTGAGCGTGGCTACGTAACGTTTGGTCTGCCATGAGCGTTCTCATAAGAACGGGAAGTTGAAGCCTGCCCTCCGCCGCCAACTGTAGGCTGGCAAGATAGACATCCCACTTCCAACTCGCTGCCGTGTAAAATACAATCTTCCTAGGTGCGATCTTGGTTGCCTGTAGAATGCTCTGAACATCCTGATACAGAGATTTGACCATCTCCTCACTTACAAGCGATTTCAAGTCAATCTTTGAGCTATCGGTTTCCGGCCATCTGGCTGTTGAAATGAATCCTTCTTTGCCTAGGGCTTCCCAAACCTCTTCGCAGAGGTGAGGTATAAATGGAGCGAGGAGAAGCAAACGTGTCTCAAGAACCTCGCGGAGTATCTTCCATGAGGCATCGTCTAAACTGGGGCCAAGTCTGCGTTGATACCACTGGATGTCTTGGTCTATGAGGTAGATCGCGTTGTGAATCGCTTCCCTAAAGCGTAGGTTGTCCATTGCCTCTGTAATACTTGCTACATAATGCTGTATTCGAGAAAGTAACCATCTGTCAAGCCCGCTAGGTGATGTGTTATGGGCCTCACTATGCTTCGCCAACTCCAAGGCAGATGTGAAGAAGCGTTCAAGCCGTTCTCCCTGTGCTTTAGCGAGGCTAGGGCTGAAGTCAGCATCCTGAAGTAGCTCTGCTGTGGATAGGATCGTCAATCTGAATGGGTCAGCTCCATACTCATTGATAGCATCGCGGAGAGGAATGATGTTTCCAAGTGACTTACTCATCTTCTTTCCCTCCATTAGCACGCTTCCGGTAACAACGATCTGTTTCGGCCAAAGCTGCTTTGGAAAGATTGCTGCGTGATTGAAAATGAAGAAGGTCAGATGATTAGGAACTAGGTCTCGCCCTGAGTTGCGGCTGTCAAGAGGATAAAAGTAGATGAACTCCTCCCGCATCGCTTTCAACGTGTAGGGTTCTATCCCTGACTCAGCTGCAACCGCGTCGGCCTCTCCTTCACCTAATAGGACGAATTTGAAGACGGCATCGGTTAGCTTATTTGGGGGTATCTTCTCGGCATATATGTGTTTGGCAATAGTGTAATAAGCCATGTAGATTACGGAGTCGCTAAGACTCTCTATGATCCAGTCTCTATCCCACGGCAGTTTAGTTCCCATGCCTTGTCTACGTGCACATGCCTTATGCTTCAACCAGCCGATGACGTTCTCAAACTCAACCCGTAGCTCGGAAGGTACAATACGCATCTTCGCCAGACATTCCCTCGCTTGAGCCTTCCACTCAACATCGCCATAGTTAATGAACCATTGATCTTCCAGAACCTTGACAACAGCTTCGGTTCCACAGCGACAATAGACTGGGCGGTTAAGTAGCTCATACATCTTAGCGCCCA
>JAWBNY010000169.1:0-2840 GCA_038826985.1 Bathyarchaeia archaeon
AACCCATCTGTACCATTGAATTTGAGTCAAGCTCTAGAAGCCTATCGTCAGGTTTCACAGTTTCAGAAGGCTTTGACGGCTCAGGTAGAGAAGTGAAATCAGCATCGGCGCCTTTCGATTTCGCAGCAGAATAAGCCTCCTCTATGATTTCTTCTAAGCCTTCTCCAGTTAGGTCTGTAGTTGAAGCAAACCCTATAGATTTCTTAAGGATAAGACGGACGCTAGCGCCTTCAATTGTAATGGCTTTGGCTTCGACTATATTGTTAGAGGCTATCCGTGTCGTTACAATACGGTTTCTAGACCAGTATGCCTCTACCTGGTCTGGATGCTTCTTCACACTCAGTTTCATCAGAGTGTCTACGCTACTACTATTCAATCTCCATCACCTAGGTCCAGTAACCATACAGAAACCTCTAATGTGTGGGCCACCATTGCCAACGCGCATTGTCTGCATAGGTTCGCCTTTTCCACAGTTTGGAATAGGAAAGATCTGTAAATCTTTTGCCACAGCATCGATAGTTGAGAGGAACCTCGGTGACACCCCTGTTAAGGTTGGCGACCTCAACAGCTCGCATAGTTCCCCTTTCCTTATGGCGTAGGCTTCTTTCGCAGAAATCTGGAAATTGTATCGGCGAGAATCAATGGATGGAATCTTGTCCCCCTTCAGATATATTCCATCCCTGGTCTCTTGAATTATCTCTTCTACTTCCCAATCACCTTTCTCAATGTAGGTATTTGTCATCCTTATCAAAGGTGCAAACAGATAAGAGGAGGCTCTCATCGCTCCATTGGGTTGTATACCAAACTTAGCTGCAGACTCCCTGCTATGTAGGAAATCTCGAAGTACACCTTTTTCAACGTGAACTATGCGCTTGGAGGGGACTCCTTCATCATCATATTTGAACGAGCCAAAATAACCCTCCAAAGTCGCGTCAGAAACAATTGTAAGCGCTTCAGAGAAAACTCTCTGCCCAACCTTGTCTTTCCACCAAGTTCGTCCTGCCCATGCAGCTTCTTTACCCAAGACTCTATCAGCTTCTGATGGATGCCCAACAATCTCATGGCAAAGCAAACTACAGAACTCTGGGTCAAGCACCACGGTTGTCTCACCCGTTGGAGTAGGTTTAGCCCCTGCTAGTAGAGCTGCCTTCTGACCAACAATTTTGCCATGTGAAACCAAATCATATTCTTTAACAAACTCGTAGCCACCCATACCGCCGAAGGTGTCAGAGTAGTACTCAGCGACACCTCCCTTAAAGGCTTGAGCAAACACACCTCCGAACACAACCTTATCTACCTGTCTTATATCGGCACCCTCAGAAGAAACAAATGTCTTGTCGATCGTGAGAAAACTCAATCCAGCAGATGATTTCTTTACCGCAGGATCCGCTCTTAGAGCTTCCGCGCTTGATTCAACGCATAGCTTCATCTTCTCATCCAGTGAAATGTTATAGGGAGAGATTCTTTCGGCTTGAACTACCGTGTCTGTTATCACCTTGGTCGGTGCAAGGACGACCGGTTGAGACTCTTTTAAAGCAACAGCTAGTTTAACGGCAGCTTGTACAACTTGACTTATTGTCTCTCCTCGGTTATTTTGGTCAACTCTAGAAGCTGAAAATCCCCACGCCCCACCAGCCAAGGCTCTTACTCCAATTCCCGTTTCGAACGAGAACCCAACCTCTTTAGGTTTGCCATCCTCAGCGCTAACTGATTCTGCAGATAAAGATTCAAATCGCAAATCGATGTATTGTGCGCCTAAGTGTAATCCCTGTTCAACGTATCTCTTAAGCCTATCAACCAAGGCTATAGCCTCACAATACATCTCGCAGGCATTCTTTTATGAGTGTTCTGGAAGCACCAACGAACATCAAAAAACAAATGAAGGTTGCACCTTTCTAAAGCTATATGAGACGAAGAAAAATGTCATAGGCCTTGATGAAATATTCAAAAGCATCTATTTGGGAGAGGTCAATTTTGTGTCAAAAGAGTTCTCTTATAGTCATGACCCGTGTTATATACGATCAGGATTATCTATGACCCAAAAATTCTCTCTTCCTAGAGAACTGAGACATAGAACATTCAGTAACGGTAGAAAATTGTAAGTTAAAAAAAGACTTGAGCTATATATGCAGGTATTTCTTTAGCTCCCATTCTGAAACCTGCAGACGATATTCATCCCATTCCTTATTCTTCGCTTCAACAAACTTTTCAAAAATGTAGTCACCTAAAGCACTGCGTGCCAGTTTGCTCTGCCTTAGTTCTTCGACAGCCTCACCTAGGGATGCTGGGAGAGTCTTTATGTAGAATTTGGCTAGTTTCTTATCGTCAAATTCATAGACATCTTCCTCCACTGGCTCTGGAGGTTCTATCTTGTTTCGAATCCCTTCCATTCCTGCCCTGAGCATTACCGTAAAGGCTAGGTATGGGTTGCAGGATGAATCTGGACATCTTAGTTCAAAACGTGTTGCTTTCTCATTTCCAGGGAAGTATTCTGGTACCCGTATCAGCGCTGAACGATTCCTTCTAGCCCAACAGATATACACAGGTGCCTCGTAGCCTGGTACAAGCCTTTTGTAAGAGTTCACTGTTGGAGAGAGTACGCAACATATTTCACGAATGAACTTAAGCTGGCCACCTAGAAAATGATAGGCTAAATCGGATAGTTTGTATTGGTCTTTTGTATCGAAGAAGGCATTCCTACCCGTGTTTGCGTCAAAAAGACTTTGATGAACATGCATACCAGAGCCATTCACACCAAAGAATGGCTTTGGCATGAATGTCGCATGCAGGCCATATGTCTGCGCAACCATCTTGATTACTGTCTTGAAGGTTATAGCGTT
>JAWBNY010000170.1:0-2831 GCA_038826985.1 Bathyarchaeia archaeon
GCTCAACAAGCGCTTGGACACTCCAAATAAGAGGTAGACTCATCCACGTAGACATCGACCCAAACGAGATTGGAAAGAACTACCAGACCAGTATCGGCATAGTCTCCGATGCAAAACATTTTCTCACTGCTCTACTAGAAGAGGGAGGTGACATCGGAGCCACTGATGAGGAATACCTCCGAGAGATAGGAAGAATGAGGAAAGAACGTTCAGGGAAGTATCAGGAGAAGCTCTACAGCGACAAGGAACCTCTAAAGCCTCAACGAGTCATGGCAGAGCTCAACGAGCTTCTACCATCTAGGTGTGTTATCGCATGCGATTCAGGGAACAACGCATGGTGGCCAATTATGTTCCTTGAGAGCAGACCGGGAAGACGGTTCATATTCCCATCAGGTAACGTCTCAATGGGTTTTGCATTCCCAGCAGCACTCGGTGCCAGATTAGCAGTGGAGAACACCATCTGCATAACCGGAGACGGAGGGTTCATGATGCAGCTAGCTGAGCTTGCAACAGCTGCGCAAGAAGACATCAACATTTCAGTAATAGTTTTGAACGACGGAGGATACGGCGCCATCAGACATTACCAGCGTTTCAACTATAACGAAAGATATGTCGGTGTTGACCTGAAGAACCCTGACTTTGCAAGGCTGGCAGAGACATTCGACATAGAAGGCATACATGTCCAAAGCTGTAAGGAGCTTCAGCCTTCACTGAGACATGCGTTGAACTCCAAGAGGACAACAGTACTAGATATACAAATAGACCCTCACGAGGTTGTTCTACCAGACTGGATAATCAAGAGCTTTGGTAAGGGTGGTTAACTAGGCTTCAACCCTATCGGGACTAAGACACCGCTGGAGCACAAGGAAACATGAATAACCCATACGAGTATCTAGACCAGTTGAAGAGACTTGAAGAAAGAGTCGTCAAATGTGAACTTTGTCCTAGGCTGAGAGCTTATTGTCAGCATATAGCCAGCGTCAAAAAGAAAGCCTATATGCATGAAGATTATTGGGGAAGACCTCTCCCAGGCTTTGGCGACCCGTTTGCCCGCCTCCTCATCATAGGATTAGCCCCTGCCGCCCATGGAGGCAACCGGACAGGAAGAATGTTCACCGGGAACGGGTCCGGCGACTGGCTCGTCAAGGCACTCCACAAATTCGGATTTGCCAACAAGGACAGAAGTCTGAGTAGGGATGACGGACTGGTCCTTAAAGATGTCTACCTGACTGCTGCTGTAAGATGTGCTCCACCTGGAAACAGACCTGAGAAGGAGGAGATAGAGAATTGCCTACGCTTCCTTGACGAGGAATTGAGGCTGCTCCAGAATGTGAAGGTCGTGTTAACGCTTGGGAAAGTTGCGTTTGAGACCTATGTTAGGTTGAAACATCCAAACTGGAATGTACCCAAACCATTGTTCAGACATGGAGCAAAATATAACTTCGGAGGCGGGAAGCCTCTAATTGTATCCTCATATCACCCAAGTAGGCAAAACACCCAGACGCGTAAGCTGACGTGGGAGGCTTGGGAGAGCGTATTCACAGAGGTAAGGAGGATGCTGGATGAATACTCGAGGCGATGAAGGTTGGCTACATCCTACCTAGGTGATTTAGAACACGGCTCACATAAAAACTAAATCGATGTAGGATGAAAGAAGTCTCGGTGAATATGAATGGAGATTGTGAATCCCAGCTCCGTGAAAAGGTTTACACTACTAAACCAAGTTGAAGGAAGGATAGTCCTAAACGGCGATAGGATGATGTTTCTACTCGTTGAACTGCCTCCCAGAGGCGTTGTCCCTGAGCACAGCCATCCACATGAGCAGATGGGCTTATGCCTTAAAGGTAAAGCGGAGTTCAGAACTGACAGCGAGCAGGCGATAGTTGAAGAAGGAATGTTCTACCGATTTAGGTCTGGTGAAAAACACAGCGTGATATCGTTGGTTGACGGCCCTAGTCTTTTCCTAGACGTTTTTAGTCCGCCGAGAGAAGATTATTTGGAGAAAGCTAGACAGGCCAAGTGATGGACCCTTCATAAGTTTACCTTCTGGTGATTGAGGCAGGTTGGTTAGCTAGGCATGTACCGTGTCGATGTGTTTAGGTTATTGATGAACACTAGGCCACAAGTGTAGACTTCAGCTTTACTTCGACGTTGTTTCGGATGGCGTTAGAGATAGGGCAGGTGGATTCGGCAATTCTAGCCAGTTCCATAAACTTGGCGTTGTCTAACCCGTTCACCTTACCTGTCACGGTCAACTCCATCGTTGTAACCTTGTGTTTGCCGTCTACCACATCAAGTGTGCAGACAGCAGTTACGTCAAGCCTAGTCGGTGGGGTTCGGTTCCTTGCAAGAGTTGCTGAAAGAGCCATGGCATAGCAGCTTGCATGCGCCGCTGCCAGAAGCCCTTCAGGACTTGTCTTCCCCTCGGGTTGTTCTGTACGTGAAGCCCACGTAACGCCTGTCTCAGGCAACCCACCCGTTCTGAATCTTACCCGACCGTGGCCTCTTATTAGGTCGCCTTCCCACGTAACCTCTGAAGTTCTTTTCGCCACCATCATAAGTCACTAACAAGCGTAGAAACTCTCTAACTATAAACTGTTTCGTTGGTTTCCAGTTTCACATACCTATCAAAGCAGTATTAACCAATGGTATGAGAGTTGACAAACCCATTACACATAAATTTTGTCTAATTTTGGCTCCTCAAAAGCAAGTAAAAACATCAACTCTTAAGATGTTTCCCAAAAATTACCTTGAATTAGGAAACCCAGTCAAGACACTTTTGAACTGCATGGCTGAGACTACCACGATTATTGTCGGTGCCAAAAGAAGCG
>JAWBNY010000171.1:0-2820 GCA_038826985.1 Bathyarchaeia archaeon
AAATACTTGGTGCCACAAGTCCAAAACTGAGCGAATGGTATGAACGAGGGCTCTTAGGTCCCGGATTTGACTACGAGAAGCCACGTCCACCGCTTAAAAAGATCTGCGACCCTATGGATGGAAATGGCAACGTACTCATCCCTCAGGAGTCAGGACTCGGTATGGAGATTGACTGGGACTACGTTGAAGAGAACAGAATTCTATAAACGCCCCTCTTTCTACGAAATTCAGTATCCTGTTTGGGCTTATTAAAGAGCTCTTAGCCGGAGCTTATTTCTGAGGAAGAACCAGTAGCAGAGGATGCTTGCAATGACAAGTTGCAGTACAAAGAACTCAGGGCCTGTCTCCAAGTCTAAGGCGAAGTTCAACGGCGGAGGAATCAATGCTCTAGCCCAACCAAGTGAGATATCGACAAGGTTTGCTTCTACACCACTTTCAAATATGAGAGGAAGAAAGAGTATTAGGGACACTGTGTCTGCGACGACCCAAATAAGATAGAGAGTCAGAAGTGTTTTGACATTTTTTTTGTTTATCTGCAAATCTCTCTTCTCTCGTACGGCCTGACAGACAATTATTTAGAGCGAGTCCTTAAGGATTTATGATATATCTCAGTAGATATTTCTTAGATGCCTCCAATATTACCGCCTCATGGATGGAACCTTGTTCTAAAATTTGGTGAAGGGATCTCAATCCTTTGTTTTTGATGTCTTTGTGACTCATGAGTTTGCCTTGATTATCTTGTACTTTAGACATCTAGAATACTTTTTCTAGCTCTACTTGTTATGGAGTTTAGGAGGGATCTTGGTGTCAAATATAGAGTGGCCTACAGTATATTTTGAGAGGCCTGGTAGAGAGAACACCGACGAGACGCTACGGTTGGCAAAGGCCAGAGCTGACAGCCTAGGTGTTAAGAGCATTGTCGTTGCATCATCAACCGGTTGGACTGCTTCTAAAGCTGCAGATGTCTTTCGCGGCTACAACTTCATTGTTGTAACTCATGTAGTGGGTTTCAGAGAGCCGAATGAACGACATTTCTCGGACGAGAGCCGGGAAAAGGTACTGTTAAACGGGGGGAGACTCGTCACTGCTGCACATGCATTCGGAGGGATAGGTCGAGCCATCAATAGGAAGTTTGGTGCGATACAGATAGACGAGATAATCGCCAACGTGCTCCGTCGCTTTGGGGAGGGAACAAAAGTTGCGTGTGAGGTAACTTGTATGGCTGCCGATGCAGGTTATGTAAGAACCGACGAAGACGTTATCGGGATAGGCGGTACGGGTGGAGGAGCGGATACGGCACTTCTGATCAAGCCGAGCAATACCCACACATTCTTTGACATGAGGATACGCGAAGTAATCTGTAAACCACGTCTATAACTTGTATTAATCATTAATTGTGTGGCAGACTCGTTTTTGTTTATCAATTTGACCCTATTTATAGGTAGTATCTGAACCCTCCTTGTATAGCTGTTGTTTCAACAGTTCTGTCAAACACAGACTTACAAGATGGTTGACTCAACGCAGCTAATCAAGCTAAGTTTGCAGAATGTAAAAACTAACTTCACATTTTTACAAAGTATCAAATATAGTATTTACAAACTTGATTGTTGAAAAATATTGATTTGCATATTCTAGAACCAAATGAGCTAACATTTTCATCCAACTTTTCTAGTAACACTTAAATGAAATCTCTGAGCTGCAACAAAGAAAAGTGTGATGTAGCTGACACGAAATATAGGCATTGGTAGTGTCTGGTCATACATAAAGGCTCAGTCCCGCAACTTCAGGACGCTTCTGATTAGGGACGCTCTAGGAAGGTTCTCAGGGGTTATTACTGAAACATACCGTTCTCCATACATGGTTAATGGGTTAGGGGCAACTGTAGGAGAATACGGCCTCGCAAGAAGCATCGTCAACCTCGTCAGCGCTCTGTCTTCGGTTCCAGCTGCTATGATAACTGAGAGGTATCCAATGAAGAAGCTGATCCTCTTGAGCTTGGTGCTTGACATAGCTGTGCCATTGACGTATCTTCTCGCTATTAATTGGCAGGCTGCGGCTCTTGCATGGGTCTATGAGGCAGTTGTCCTCAAATTTAGCGGTCCACCTCTCCAGGTCATATATATTGCAAGTCTGAAGGATCGTGATAGAGCAACTTGCATGGGCATATCAACAACTGTTCGCTCAATTGTGGGCATAACCTCTCCCTTGATAGCAGCAGCGCTAGTCTCCTATTCTGGTGGCCTCACCGCAGACGGGATCCGTCCAGTATTCCTCGTCTCACTTATAGTATTGGTAGCCAACATAGTCCTCATATGGAGGCGCTTGGAAGAGGTCAAGATAGACCACCCGTCTACAGCCTTTAGTCTCAGACATTTTGCCGACGTATTCAAAGGAGATAAAGCCCTTCAACGATACACGGTTATGGAGTCGATGCGTGAATTCGTGATAAATGTTGTAAACCCATACGCCATTCTATACGCAGTTCTGATTAAGGGGGCGGATGCCTACATACTCGGTTTAATGTCCACGGCTGAACTCCTTCCGATGATCTTATTTGCCGTGCCCTTGGGGCGACTTAGTGACAAGATTGGTCGGAAGAAGATGGTATATATCTTCAGGCCTATCCGCTATGCCGCAGACATAGGACTAATTCTTGTGCCCGATGCTACTATGCTCCCGATTGTTCAATTCATAAGGGGATTCCGTCTTGTCTCCCAAGAGGTCTCATGGACAGCTTTCTCCCATGAACTTGTGCCGATTGACAAGAGGATCCGTTATGTAGCAGTAACAACCCTTGTTAATGGAATAGGTGCTTTTGCT
>JAWBNY010000172.1:0-2811 GCA_038826985.1 Bathyarchaeia archaeon
CTACACCGCCTCCCGTGGTTCCGTTTAAGAATACTCAAGTGAGTAAAGACCAAAAGTGACAACCATCCGTTGGCTTAATGGTTGAAGGATAGCCCAGTAGGTCGAAGAATACGAAAATATTGACTATGAGCTAGGCACGTTATTAAGTACGCTCAACATACATTACCTCACACTTAACTCTTTGGCACGCTTAGTTGCGCTCTCAACCGCGCTGATACAAGAGGCTCTTAAATTCCCTTTTTCTAGCTCGTAAAGTCCGTGTATAGTAGTTCCTCCTGGAGTTGCTACGAGATCCTTGAGCTTTGATGGGTGCTCTCCTGTCTCAAGCACCATCTTTGCAGCCCCAAGTACAGTCTGTGCAGCCAATATAACAGCCACATCTTTTGGAATACCTACTTTTAGTCCCCCCTCAGCTAAAGCCTCTATGAACATGTAGACGTATGCTGGACCGCTTCCACTCAGCCCTGTAACTGCATCAAAAAGACGTTCTTCTAAGACCATTGTTCTACCAACTGCTGAAAAGACTGTAACTGCTTCGCTTAGCCTAGCCATGGAAGTGTCTTTAGCAGGAGATAGAACGGTCATGCCTTCGCCGATGGTGCAAGCGATGTTAGGCATGGCTCTAACCACATCCTGTTTCCTACCTAGAATACGCTCAATATATTCGGTAGTCACTCCGGCTGCAACTGAAATTAGAAGCTTCGAGTCAAGCAAGCCCGCTATACTTTCTAATACCTGAGCAATGTTTCCAGGCTGAACACAAAGAATTACAATATCGCTCTCAGCAGTAACCTGATGGTTGCTGGAGGTGGATCTTACACCGTATCGTTTCTCAACTCTCTCTCTAGCATCTTGAACCACATCACTTACGAGTACATTCTCCTTGTCAACCATATTTGTCCTTATGAGCCCTGCAACTATGGCTTCACCCATTTTGCCACAGCCAATGATGCCTACCTTCTTTTCTAGAAGCATGAATCATCACTCCAAGGATTCAAGATCATAAATCCGTTAGTGTTAAGGATACCTATGCAAAGTCTGCGCGGTGATAAAGATGAAAACCTAGAAAACCATAAACAATGCTCTTGAGTCTTAGTAATAGATGCTTCTACTAGAAAATGAGTAGAGGGCTTCTTTCAAAAGGAGGTTTACAGAACTCGAGATCTGTGGAAGTAGCGAAGGCTCACGGAAACAATTAATTAGACACTCATTGCAACGGATATTTTTAAGTAGACTAGGCTCTTTATCGCTTAGGATGTTGAATAGTCGCTCGCTCTTCCGGAAACACGGATATACATCTCCAAGCCAATCAATGTAAATAACGTCTTCTCCGCCTCGGCAAAAGAAGTTAGGGTTCTTGCTTGGAAATGTAATGGCATCCTCCAGATAGCAGTACAGGTTCGCGATCCTGCTCCCTTTCTTCTTCATCTCAAGCAGTTTCTGCATTGTTTTGCGTAGCATTGACAAACTGCATTGGGTTTCTTCTCCTCCAAGCCTATACGTGTTCATATCACAGTATGTTGGATAGCAGAAACCGAAGGGAACATCGAGCTCTTCATTGACAAAGGTCACAAGTCTCTCCACACCATCTTCGACAAGCTTTGGATTCAGATATGCTAGGGCGTATGTTCGTAGACCTAACTCCTTTAGGTGCATAATGGTCATAATTTGCTTGTAAAGTATGTTTACATGGTTGCGTATCTTCTCGCAGACAATAGGATCCCAATGATCAATCGACACACTCATCAGATACAGCCCGGATTTCTTGAGATACTCAAGCTTTGTCTTTGGTGGAGTCCCATTGGTCGTCATCGTTGTAACGAGACCTAACTTATTAGCGTAGGAGACGATATCCTCCACATTTGGATGCAACGTAGGCTCGCCGCCGGTTAGATATACGATAAGGAAACGATTACGAGCAAGAAAATCTAGGATCTTCCTTGCGTCAACAATATCCACCTGCTCAGCCTTTCTACGGTGCATATCGCACATTACACATTGACAGTTACATTGAGAAGTTATTGCAAATACAGCTGTCTTCACGTATCCTTTGAGATATCTAGCCAGAACCTCTCTTAACCGAGGCATGGGCATAGACCTCAAATGTCTGGGATTAACTTACTCTTTGAATCTGGTTAAGTTTATCCTCTATCTTCCTTCTGAGAACTGTACTTACGAATTTGGCATCGACTCTTCCCCTGAAGCTACGCATTACCTCACCCATAAGTGGTCCAATCGCTCCAAATCCTCTAGCTGTAATAAGGTCTTCATTTTCATTCACAAGTCGGTCAACATACTCGATCACTTTATCTTCAGGCAGAAGGCTTAAATGAAGTGAAGTTATAGCATCGTCAAATGTTTTAGACGGGTTGGTAGCAAGCCATTTGACTACATCTACGATTGCTTCTTTTGCCATAACACCATTATCCACAGCCTTGAAAACATGATACAAGTCTTCTTCAGTGACAGCCTGTATGTTGAGGCCTTCACGATGTAGACTCTTGAATGTCTCAGTTAAAGTGGCTGCTATGAAGGTTGGAGGAATGTTAGTGCAGTTTGCTAGGTTCTCAAACAGATCTAGATAATCTGAGTTCATAACCTGCAGAGCCAATTTCTCACTTAGATGATATGTCTCAACCAGTCTTCGGAGTTTTATCTCAGGAAGAGGAGGCAAAGTACTCTTTATTCTCATCAAACGCTCCTTTGAGACGACGAACGGAGGAATATCGGTTTCAGGATACATTCTAGCCGCTCCTGGACGGGGGCGGGAGAAATGTGTAGTGCCATCTAAACTCGCTGCTCTTGTCTCAC
>JAWBNY010000173.1:0-2788 GCA_038826985.1 Bathyarchaeia archaeon
TTAGGATATCTAATGCAGCCTTCATCGTCTCAGAAGCCATATAGAGTTCGGAGAGAAAGTACTCCCGGTTATGATATTTCTCGCCAACAGCATCTAGGCCGGATTTGAGCTCCTTCAGAAGCTCTTCAGGAGTAGACCCAGCCTTCAGCGCCGACTGAACCAGACTCTCTATCTCCGCATACTTCAGCTCAACTACTGCCTGAGCTAGACTACTGTTCGTGGACACCTTAACTCTACCCTATATATTGACTCATCCGGCTTTATATCAGTATTCGCAAGGTCCGGTGCGCCTTTACCTGTCAATTGCAGGCGGGGAAGGTTGTCTTCAAGACCTATGCGTCGTTATCTTAGTCTAACAAGGACTACAGGGTAGTGTCTGTCAGCCTCCAGCATCTGCCAAGTGACTTCGGATGGCCTAGCACCATGCCTCTTCGATGCTTCCCAAACGGTTCGTCCTGAACCGTAGCCGCGTGCATGATGCGCCCTCTCCGCTATTCTAAGAGCCATCTCTGTAGGAATCGATGCCCCTGCAACGGCTATAGGTGTAGCCCGCTCCTTAAGCCGCATGGCCCTACCTGCTATAAACGGGAGAGGACCTGGAAAGGAATGGATCCCCCTAATTGGATTTGGTCTTGAGGTAAAATGGAAGCTCTTGAAGGAGAATGTTGAGTCAGTATCTGAGATGATGACAACGGGCTTCTTCCCCGTTTTAGTGACTATCTCTTTATGAATCTTCTTAGCTTCCTCCGAAGGCTGTCTTAAAGGTAGGGAAGCATAGCTATAGGGTAGGTTACTTAAGTCTATCCCCCCCTCGGAGCCATATTTCAAGGCGTGGAGAAGACCTGCACGGCGTAGAACCAGCTCTTTATGCTTTGCCCCATCTATTCTCGGATATGCTCGTAGATGCCTAATCGTCGAAGGTTTAAACCTGCAAAGAACCCCTAGGAGGTATCCCCAGACTACACGCATCCAGAAGCCTGCAAGTATCCTTGAAGTAAGCCTCGGGCATAGACAGGACTCGTCAGCTATGCTACCTTTTGCCGTTGATACCGCCTTCTCGGAGACGACCACTACGTCTCCGTCTCTGATGTAAGGCTTAACCAACCTAGCAACTTCTAAAGCATAGTCGCAGCCTGGTCTCCAGTACGGTGCTGGTAGAGGTCGAACCTTCAAGAAACGTTCTCTAAGAGAAGCTCAGAAAAAGTGGAATAAAGTTTACTCAACAAGTTTAGGCCATTTCTCGGCGATGAAGCCAGGTATCCCACTGCTGTCCATGGGGCCTACAATCGTCTGCCAGCCAGTAGTCTCCTCGATCTCGCCACTCAGCCGTGCCGCACGTCCAGGAATTATGAGTTTTCTATGAGTTATCTTCTCCTCCACCCTAAAGGCTTTAAGAGCCTCACCAACCTTCTCAGCTGTCAGCTTCCTACCTGCAACAGCACTCTCAACAGAGAGGCCTTCCGTGTCAACAACAAGTAGGTAGCAGCTTACCTTCCCAGTTTCGATGTCAGAGGCAACAGTGAAATATGTTAAAGCGAAATTGCTGGTGAGAAGAAGCGGCGACTTTGCATCCGGTGCTCCGAACACCCTTAACCCAGCCTCGACTGAGACGGGTTTTCTAGGATCCGTGTAGATGTTCTGCCTCAGGATAACCGTCGGCAGTAGACTCCACCCCTCAGTTGTATGCATCACTAAGATGTCGGCGTACCTCGTAATCAGCATCGTAGCCAAAACAGCCTCATTCCATGAGGCGACCTCCGCAGGCCCCTCATAGCCAACCCAAGCAGAAATCGGTGCACCAAGCAGCGGGTAGCCAACCAACTCATCCTCCTCTTTACATGCTAGGCGACGTAGCATAGTGAAGTTGTTTATTGTATCCGCCAACCCCTCTTCAGGGAATGTTCCTGGGTCTAGTACAAGGTCCTCAACCCCACATTCATTGAGGGTTCTGGTTAGCGACTTCAATAACGCTATATCGTTAGGTGCAGCCACGACAAGCGGGCAACTATACATCTTTGCGAGGTCAGCCATATCTTTCCAGTTATCCTTCGTCGCAGCATAGATCAATGGTCGACTCTTACCTACAGCCGCAAGACCCTCCTCAACCACGTCTGGGTTCAAGGAACACAGCATAAGTGGCAGATTCGTTATCTCAGCAACCTTCCTCACAACTGCTCCAAACCTCTTTGCATCGCCCGTTGTTGATCGAACGGCCACCATGTCAAGCCTGAGACTTTGACCTATGTATCCATATGTGAAGTTCTCAACAGCCTTAACCCGCTTCTCCAATTCGTCCTCCGCCAGCTCATCGGACACATCTATCGCGATGGCTGTCGGGTTCACGTATGTAAGTTCGTGACGATACATCACCTGTTTGCCGCCGATCTTCACCGATCTCTCGCCCACGCCCACGGTGACCTCTCTAACTGGTGGGCGGAGGAGCTCCCAAAGCTTCTGATAAACCTCTTTTGACTCAGGCTTCAGCAGCGGCGGGCATTGGTCCAGCGTCATCTCTCTGTTTACAAGCCTTGTGGCAAAGGCCATGCAGTTGTCGACGCCGCATTCTTTGCAGTTAGTCTTCGGAAGCTCCCTGTAGATGTCGATCGGGCTTAACTTAGGCCTTGGCATGGCTCAGCCTCCTAGCTTTGCTGAAACCCACTCCATAGCCTTAGCTGGGTCGCCCCTGTTCCCGCTCATAAGCTCGGCTATCACATCTTTTACCGTCTTCACAGCTGCAGGGCTTATCATCATGAAGAAATCTACACCGGCGAACAGAAGCGTCAGGGCA
>JAWBNY010000174.1:0-2762 GCA_038826985.1 Bathyarchaeia archaeon
GCTCCGTCACGGCGCGGTCGATGCCACGGCGCTGCAACGCGCCTTCCAGCAGCACATGCACGACGCGATGACAGCGTTTGTGTAAAACGGGGGCTTCCTGTGGGTAGAAATGCCAAGTCTGCAGGGTAGTCTCTTAAAGGCACATAGCCTGAGTCTCCAGCATGAAATATTCGAATTTTGTCAACCCCGATGCGGTACAGGTTTATGGGTCCGCGGTGGATCCCTTGAATAACGTCTACATGGATCTCTCCAAAAGTGTATGTTTTCCCCGGTGTTGCAGCTACAAGCTTATCTCTAGGCACCTTACCCATTAGGTCGCTGGCTACTAAGGACTCAGCAATTATGGGTACACCCGTAGCTTTGAATATTCCAAGCGTTGGACGCAAGCTATAGTGATCGCCGTGGCTATGGGTGAATAAAAGCAGGTGAATACTTCCTTGCTCATAGATCTCTTCAACATTCAAGAGGTCTGCTGGATCAACAACTAAAGTATGTTTATATGTCCTGATAATAACACCTGAATAGCCCAAATAGAGGAAGGCAACCTCATCTATCCCAAGAGGAGAAGTAAAAAGATTCCTAATTGCGTTAGCCTTGGACATGGCTGTCACTTTTATTACATGTGATTCATCTATTTAAGACTCGTTGATTATATAGGATAATTGGAATGAACGACTGAAATAGGCAATTTCGACTTTCTTTTCCTTTCTGTTAGTAATCCAAGTGGCAGCTAAAAGCAATCTGCGTTTGCCAAATATGCGTGAACTCTTCGAGGCCTCAACTAGTTACCCAGAATTAGGTATATAAGCTAACTGGGATGGATATACTTTTGCAATATTGACTATACATATATGTACATACCAATTGTTGCAAACTTCTTTTATACACTGTAATTGGTTATTAGCGGCGATAAAAACAAAGAACGGAGTGAGGTGCAATTGCATGAGAATCTTTCTAGCTGCACCCTTGTTCAACGAAGCAGAAAGGGATTTCAACTCTAAGATAGCTAAAAAACTTAGGGAGAAGGGCTTTGATGTCTGGCTTGCCCAAGAGACATCATTTGTCTGTGAAGGAAGCCACAAAGAGAAGAAAGAGATCTATGAGGTGGATGTACAAGCTCTAAAGGCAAGTGACGTGATATTAGCGGTTCTTGACGGTGTAGAAGTGGATCCTGGAGTGGCTTATGAGATGGGCTTCGCTAAGGCCATAGGTAAGCCGATTCTTGGGCTTAGGACAGACTACCGAACCTTCTCTAAGATTGAGGATGTAAACCTGATGCTAGAGGTTTCCTTAGACAGGATCTGCAAGAGCATCGAGGAAGTAATCAGCTCACTTATAGAAAGTGGTGCAGCTAGCGAAAAATCTATCTCTAGAGAGTAGAATCATACTTTTGCTAGCGGGTAGTGGATGCCTCCCACTGTTCCGCTATATAAATCCCGGTCGGGAGGTCAAGTAATGAAGACTAAGAAGGTTGTTTTAACGGCAATCGTTACTGCGCTCTACGCTATTGCAGTCATTGCTCTAGCCCCTATAAGCTTTCTTCTTTTCCAAGTAAGAGTTGCAGATGCTCTGATCCCTCTCTCCACAATATTCGGCATGCCAGCCGTCCTAGGAGTAACAATTGGCAATATCATAGCAAACACCTATGGTGGGCTAGGCTACATAGATGTTGTCGGAGGGTCAGCGGCGAATTTCATAGCGGCATATCTTGGATGGAAGGTCGGGTCTAGGAGGTTTACAGGTTCCCTGTTTGTTGCAACAGTTGTACAGAACATCGTTGTCTCAAGTATCGTAGGTTCATATTTGGCAGTACTCTTCGGAGTCCCTCTCGAAGTAGGATTCTTCGGAGTATTATTAGGTTCGATAATATCGATAAACATGCTTGGATACATGTTAATTTTGGCAATATTACGCACTCATCTTAGAGAATTCTATCTAAATACAATCCATTAAGATCTTACTCAGCGAATCTGGGAAGTAGGTTAGCTTTTAAAAACCTGAGTCATAATTTATATGCCTTTGTCAGAAAAGTTATGTTCTATTGGTTAGCAGAAATGAAAATTTTTTCCTTAGGCCTAAATTGAAAATCCTTTCGCTTCTTTTGGGCGAAAAAAGTTAATTACGCAAGCATAGAAAGCTGAAAACCGTATGGACTTGAGCTCAAAAACCACGCCAACCATCGTTGCCTTGAATCTGACCAAGTTCAGGAAAGGAGCCGAAAAGGCAGCGTGTTGGTTGATGAGGGAAAATTTTGATGCCCTCTTCCTAAACCTGCCTAGAGAACTTGAAGGAATTCTGAAAGTATACATGTTAGGGGATTCATCCGTCGAAGATTTTTGGAGAAATTACTACTACTTGACAGGTTTACAGAGACCTTTTGTCAACGCTCTTAGATATGCTATCGACCCTCTTGTCAACGCCTTGCCAGAGCTATACATTAGAAATTCTGGGCTTAAGGTCTATTGCTACCAGAGCCTCGAAAACCATATTGTTGCTATGAAGCTTTCGGAGAGGCTTCTTTTCTTAGAGGCAAAAGACAAGGTGAGCAGCAGGATCAGGGTTGAAGATTGGAGGAAGCTTCTCCGTGATGAAATCATATGTGCAGGACTCGGCTTCCAGAGGAATGTTGAGAATATTGCTGAGGAGGCTATTTCTCACGCCAGCAGCGTTGTCCTCTATGAAGGGTTGGTAAAGCCTTTCAAGGACAGCATGGAAGCAAAAGGTTTCAAGGTTAGGGTTCTACATATCCTACACTATTGGCG
>JAWBNY010000175.1:0-2757 GCA_038826985.1 Bathyarchaeia archaeon
GGCCGCTTGCCAGGTGCGCCTGGTGGGGGTGCTTAATGGCAGCGAGAACACCCAGTCGGTGGCGCTGGCGCTGCCCCTGGCGACGCAGCTCGCCGATGTACGTGCCCCTCAGCATCAGAACTAGGAAATACAGGGTGGAAAGGTCTTCATGATCGAAGATGGGATAAGAATTAAAACACGCAGACGATCAAACCGTGATTTAACTTCACTTTATGAAATCCAAGGAATCTACCATACCAGCCTGTTAGAATATAACACAGGCCTGAACTTTGACTCCCCTGAGATATACTACACCGACACCAATAGTTGGGTGAGGCTCACTGTCGATGAGATGAAAAGGATCCACGCACTAAAAATTACAGGTGAAGCCTTAGAAACCTTCAGTGGGGAGGAACCACCTGAAACCTCATATAGATAATGCAAACTAACAAATACAGGAGGGTTGATGTGTAAAGTCTCAGTTGTAGCCCCTCTTGGAACTAGCCCATCAGTAATTACAGAGTTCCTACAATATGTCGAATCAGTTCTAGACCAGAGAGTTGCAGACATAACGATAATAACTACGACAGAACCGCTTGTGCTTGAAGGACTAGAGTTGATAAAAGCCGGAATCGCTGACCGCTACCCTAACATTCGCATTCACACCGTCAAACTTCCCTACGATGATGTAGATTCAGAGGAGAGAAGTATAGAATTTGTTAATATTGCTGCAAAGATTCTAAGGGACCAGAAAGAGAAGTTTAAGGCCGATGTTGTCCATCTATGCGTAGCAGGTGGAAGGAAAGAGGTATGCATAATTCTTTCATTGCTAGCCCAATTCTACAATGTTAATGGCGTGTATCACGTAGTGATGCCAGACGTGAAAACATTCAACCAGCAACTCGAACGGATAAGGTATGAAGCGAAAGAGCTTGTGGAGGCAGAAGACAAACTCGCCTATTATAGGCAAAAGAAAAAAATTTTGGAACCTGTCCTATTCCCTGAATTATCCACCTACAACGTCATCAGGATTCCCGTAATCCCTTATCCCATGCAGACTCTTATCGGAATGAAAAAAATGCTGGAAAGACGAAAGTCTTCGTTACATTCAATTGATATGAACATTGCTCCACGACTGAAAGAGCTCGGATACATAAAAATATCAAGAAACTATGCTTATATATCTGCAGACGGCGAATATTTACTGCATATTCTAAGGTCAGTGGTTAAGTAATGTCTTCTCTCCGATTAGGATACTATACCCAAGCTTCCGTGATCATGATACAGGCAATATCTCCTCTGCATGTTGGTATAGGAAGGAGTGTAGGCGTCGTTGACCTGCCTGTGCAACGTGATGCTCTTGGCTTTCCCACAATCTTCGCAAGCAGCTTGAAAGGGTCCTTAAGAGCTGCCTTCAATAGGCTTATGGGCGAGAAAGATTGCACAAATATCATCTTCGGCCCTGGCGAAGGAATTGATGAAAATTATTATGCTGGTGCCTTTAACACCCTAGACGCCAAACTTCTACTTCTGCCAGTCAGAAGTCTAATTGGCGTATACGCCTTGGTTACTTCGCCGATCATGTTAAGAAACTTCAAGACATACATAGAGGCTTCACATGTGGGAGCAAGTGAGCAAAACATAAAGGTTCTCCTAGAAGCATTGAGGAAGACAATAGCGTATGCGGAGACTCTTAATAAAGGAGAAGTTCTTGTCAATGAAGGTGGAAAGAAGAATCTTAGCCTGAGAATCGCTGAGAGCGATGCTGTAATCCTAGCTGATGAGTTTAGACTATCTCCGAGAGTATCACCTGTTATTGGAGAACTATCCAAGATGCTTGAAGCTGAGGAAGATTGGAGGCTAGCTGTCGTTCATGATGACCTGGTCGTTAACTCCTTGCTTGAAAGGAGTTTGCTCAGGCAGACCCGTGTAGCCTTGGAAACTGAAACTAAGAAGGTGAAGCAAGGACATCTGTGGACGGAAGAGGACCTACCTCCTCAAACAGTTCTTTACACAGTATTCTTCTACTCCGAGCCCAGGACAAAAACGGGTTCTTGCCAAGAGTTACTTTCAAAGTCTAATGCGACTGGAGTGAAGGAACTCTTCGAAAAGACAATTCTTCCTAACGGTTGCGGCTTCATGATCTTCGGCGGCCATGAGACCGTCGGCAGAGGTGTTGCAAAACTGAGGAAGGTGATGTAGGAACGTCTGAGGGTAAAGGGTCGTCACAGGAGACTATCAACATAGCGATCAACTGCATTGAAGCAGTCAGAGATCTTGATAAGATGATAAATGAGTTTGGCAAATCCTATCGAGCTAGGGCACGTAGAATGGCCTCCATGGTATACGAGACGGGGCTACTTAGTACCATCAGCTACCTGTATGCAAAAGCCACTAAGGATACGTATGAAAAGATTGTGAAGGCCAGCGTCTCAGGAACAAACAGAATAGATCCTCAGATTTTTAGAAATGAGCAAGGTGAGTGTCCAGGAATAGAAAAGCTTGCCCACGCAGCATACCTGAATCATGTTCTTGCTTACATTTCGAGTAAGTTAGGCCGAATTGGGCAGGAGAAGGATCCCATCGGGCTTGTCAAGATGTTGGCTGAAAACCCCCTTGAGCTTGGAGTAGTCGAGTCTCTGCTAAAACCTTTCCTGACAGAACTGAAGCACTTAGCAGAGGCAGTCTTTGAGGCGGAGCAATGATGGATCTCAATATAGACCGCATCAAGGCTGAGGCTCAGGTAATAACTAGGAGTAGTCTACTAGCAAGGATTGA
>JAWBNY010000176.1:0-2756 GCA_038826985.1 Bathyarchaeia archaeon
TAGGTCATTTCACAGGGGCCCGTAGCTCAGCTGGTTAGAGCGACAGGCTCATAGTACCTCAAGGTATAAGAGACCTGTTGGTCAGGCGTCCGAATCGCCTCGGGCCCACCAACTAAAATAATGTTCTAGGCTCAGTCAAATCCGCTTTATGTCTGTTTGTAGGATGTTGCAAACTGTGCTTGTCTTTGGTGCTCTTAAGACCTGCCACTTATTAATATCTTGGCCATGTCACCTGTACCTTTAACTGCAGTGGCTTAACATATTGTTGAGATTTCTGCCTTTACTAGCCACGCTATGGGTGTTCTAGATATCAGTAAATGGGATACCATCCTTCGAAGATTTGAGCCTAAAGTCGGCTATATTCTTAGTATCACATATTTCTTCATGAAAACGCTTTTGTAACTCGTCTATTCCTGTATATGTCGCTGAATGCTCCGGTGGTATAGTCCGGTCAATGCTGAGCAGTCGAGAGTATATCGGCCTTTCGAGAAGTCGAAGAGAGCCGGTGACCCGGGTCCAAATCCCGGCCGGAGCACCATCCTGTTATTAAAGTGTGTTCACGTAGGCTGTAGAAAAGCGCAATATAGATGGAAAAGGGTTCTCAGCGGAGTCAATAGATCATACGTAGTTTCTCAGATTTAGAAAATCTAGGATATACTCTCAAGAAACTTCTTAGCCACTTCCTTCCAGTCCAGCCTTTTGCTCTTCTCCAAGGCTTTCTCACCCATTTCTTGGCGCATACTTGGGTCGTCAATTAATCTTTCAAGGTTCTTTGTAATCCCAAGTATGCTATCTGTTTGGAAAAGAAGACCGTTCACACCATGCTCTACGATCTCTGGTACTCCTCCGTTGTTTTGTGCAACAATAGGTTTGCCCACAGCCATAGCCTCGATAATGGCCATTCCTAGATGCTCGTTGTTGGCTGGATGAACATAGATGTCGCATGCGTTGTAAAGACCTGGCAAGTCATTTTCGTCTACAGCTGGGAATGCAAGTACATGTTCCTGTAGACTTAACTCTTGTATGATCCTTCGGACTAGAGGGTGAAAGCTTTCTGTAGCGCGGTCTTTAGAACATGTAAGGACACATTTTACTTTGATTCTTTTCTTAAGAAGTTGCCTCAGGGCTCGAAGCAATATCTCATGTCTTTTTCTTCTACCAGCCGCGGAAGAATAGAAAAGTAGAACTGTGCTCGCATCAACACCCAACTTGTCTCGGTAACTCGTCCGTAGCTGTTCGTCAGGTCTGAAGGTGTCGTGGTCAACGCCGGCGAGTAAAGGTACTGGAGAGATCCCTTCGTACCTCTCGTAAAGTCTTTGATTCCACTTGGAATTTGTAAAGAAGAAGTCGCAGTAAGGCATGAAATACTTTGCGACTGTGTATAGCTGCTTACTTTTTTCGGAAATGTGTCTATAGGAGATAATGCCTTCTTCAGAACGTCTCCATCCCATTGGTGGCGAATGTAAGATGTATGCGACTTGGCTTCCGTTCAGACTCTTAGAGAAAACAGCTGGGAAAAGCACATCTGTATGATGCGGACATACTAGGTCGTATTCAGCAAGATGTTTCGCCATCTCCGAGCCATACATTAAGTAGTCGATGAGGTCGCCAGAATATGTCATGTCTCCTCCAAGGGTCTTGAATAGATGCTGATACTTTGACTTTCCTTCGGTTCTCCAACATACGATTTCTGTATCGATGCCTAGGCTTCTAAGCGCTTTTGTGAGACCTATTGCCCAAGTCTCAGCTCCCCCAAAAATAGGTGCCACATACCAAAGATGGGCTATCTTCAACTATACTCCTCCGTTACATCCAAGACTAGGTTATGGGGTTTTCTACATATCCTAAATGATATGATAGGTCTAGTAAAACATGCAATTTGGACGTTGCCAAGTGAACTTTTTATGGATTTGTTTTTGGATTTCAATGTCCGTAGCTCTTCATGAAGTCAGCGTAAATGCATCCTTATAAAACATTGTTAATGCCAAGTTTCTTTTTTACTTGTTTCAGATTCGTTTTCACACGTTCATCTAGGTTATCAAAGAGTGACTGGCCTCTAGAATCTATTCCGACTATTAATGGGCCAAAGTTCTCTACATCGAAAATCCAGACGGCCTCCGGCATTCCTAGCTCAAGAAAGTAAACACCGGCGACTTTTCTTATCGAGTCTGCAGCCACAACAGCTGCTCCACCAGTAAAGGCTAAGTACACTGCGCCAAGTCTCTTCATCACTTCAGCAACTGTTCTAGACATTCCTCCTTTGCCAATAATCGCCTTCGCACCAGTTTTTTCTATAAACTCAGGCTCGAGGGCGTTCATCCTTGAACTGGTGGTAGGGCCGGCTGCGACAACTTTCCAGCAACCATCCTCTATCCGAACAATCGGTCCACAGTGATATATTGCAGCACCATCTAAACAGATATCTATGCAACGGCCTTCCGTTAGCTCCTTCAATATATACATGTGTGCTTCATCTCTTGCGGTGTGAATCAAACCGCTTAGGTAGACAACGTCTCCAATCTTCAGTTTCCTCACGTTGCTCTCTGTAAGAGGAGTCTGGAGGTAATATTCCATCCCCATTATTCGTGACCTCCACCAATGCAATACTCAACACTTCTATCTGCATACATTCTTGCTGTTGCGACCCTGTCAGCCCAGCATTGAAAGCTAATAGCAACGGGTAGACTTGCTGTATGACAATATGCGTATTCAATATTGACTCCCAGAGTAGTTGTTCTTCCTCCTAATCCCATTGG
>JAWBNY010000177.1:0-2731 GCA_038826985.1 Bathyarchaeia archaeon
TTGACCTATACGCGCTATCATCTGAGCTTTTAGAGCATAGCCGAGGGTGTGATAGATCTGTATGATGACGCCTGGCCTACCGTCAGGTGTCTCGGAGGAGGACACTGTCCTCTCAATACCTGCCTCAGCGGGAGACATTATGATTGAACTGGCAAATCCTGTAGCGGTACGAGCAGCGGTAAGAGCCAACTCCTCTGTATCAGCAGTGATCAGAATACGCCCCACCCACATAGGAAACATCTCAGTGAAAGTATCGTCGATAATGCAGAGATTTCCAGTCCCCGTATGCTCAACTAAGAGTGAACCTTCCCTGCTTTCGACCAATCTAACCTCATTTAATTCGGCTTCGGAACCCAATCTGTATGACTCCTTACCTATTGGAGCGGGCGCGTTAGCCAACGCTCCCAAGGTACAACTCAATGTTTACAGGACGAATATAAATGATCGAGATACGTAAGCATCCAAAAAAATGGAGAGTTGGCATCTATGCTAACCTAGACTGCCTTGATTCCTTTGCAGGTTGAGGTTTCGAAAGCACTGAAAAACAAGAAACGTAGTAATTACTAAAGATAAACGATATTAGGGATCGAGAAATGTCTAATCTGCCACAGACCTTAACCACACGTGGACACCTATGGCTCGATTAAAAATGACCCTATTGACTGGAAGATCGATAAATCAGGGCGTGGGAAAAGAGCTAGGGAAATTTTCAAAGGAGTACGAGGAGAGTGTTGCCGTTTGTGAACTGGATCCTGAGGACTTAAAGTTGCTTGAAATAAACATAGGAGAAAGCATCCTTGTTAAGAGTGAATTTGGCTCCGTCATTCTTAGAGCTTCTGAGTCCAAGAGAGCTCCGCATCGAGGAGTTGCCTATGTCCCCTATGGGCTTTGGGCAAACCTTCTGACCGGGGTAGAAACAGCGGGAACAGGCATGCCTTACTTTAAAGGACTCCCTGTTGAGGTGGAGCCTGCGAAGAATGAAAAAGTCACAAGTCTCCGAGACCTATTAAAAAGCCTCTATGGGAAGTGAAGATGTTTGCAGGTCGTGAAATCTGTAACATGTCCTGTTTGTGGATGTCTATGTGATGACCTAGAGGTTACCATCGAAGATAACAAGGTTATAGGTGTAAGGAATGCCTGCGCAGTATCTGAAGCAAAGTTCCTTAACTATGGGAAGCATCGTCTGTATACTCCTCAGGTAAGGAAGAACGGTAGATTGGTTTCTGTTTCTTGGGATGAAGCTTTACAGAAGGCCGCTGAAATCCTAGCAAATGCATCATATCCAATATTGTATGGCTGGAGTTCGACCAGCTGTGAGGCGAACAGGGTTGGTCTGGAGCTTGCTGAGGAGGTTGGTGGTGTAATGGACAACACTTCAACTGTATGCCACGGCCCATCCATTCTGAGCGTTCAAGACGTTGGCCTTGCCTCATGTACGCTTGGGCAGCTCAGACATAGGGCTGACCTAGTGGTATACTGGGCATGCGACCCATGGAGTGCGCATCCAAGGCATATAGAGAGATACACGAGCTTCTCCGAAGGCCGGTTTAGGCCAAGCATATGGTTAAGCTACCTAAAACGCGTCCGGGCACAGCAAATACGTAAGAGAGTAAGGAGAGCTTTAGATTTCGCATCGAAAAGCACACAATCTATGTGGCTAGAGGCCCAAACTGTGTCAAGTATGCTTACCACCGAGACAAGCCGTAAGATGATAGTTGTCGATGTCCGTAAGACAAGAACCGCAGACGCAGCAGACCTCTTTCTTCAGATACAACCTAATACGGACTACGAGATCCTTCAAGCTCTGCGTATGCTCGTCAAGGATGAGGATATGGACTTAGACACCGTAGCCGGCGTACCTGTGGAGACTTTAGAGCGGGTGGCTGACCTAATGATAAACTGTAACTTGGGAGTTCTATTCTTCGGGGTAGGCTTAACCATGAGTCTCGGAAAGCTTAGGAACGTAGATGCAGCGCTGAACCTTGTCCGAGACCTCAATAGGCGGACAAAATTCCTAATCATGCCAATGAGAGGACACTATAATGTTACTGGAGCAAACGTTGTCTCCACATGGCAAACAGGCTACCCCTATGCAGTCGACTTCTCCCATGGATATCCAAGATACAACCCTGGCGAGACTTCAGTGGTTGATATTCTTGCTCGTAGGGAATCTGATGCTGCCCTTGTAGTCGCTTCAGATCCCGTATCCAACTTCCCATCCAAGGCGGTTCAACATTTGGTCAGTACACCACTAATAGTGATTGACCCGGTTGAAACCCCGACCTCAGTCGTAGCCGATGTGGTTCTTCCATCAACGTTTGTTGGAATAGAGACAGAAGGCGAAGCCTACAGGATGGATTATGTTCCGATAACTCTCAAGAGAGTTGTGGAACCTCCGGAGGGGCTTCTCTCAGATTATGAGATTATCTGCGAGATCTTGAACCGGGTAAGGCGCTTAAAGAAGATGGAGAAGATATGATGCTACTCATCAAGAACGGTGTTGTATACGACCCTCTGAACAATGTTGACGGAGAAAAAATGGATATTGTTGTAAGCGAAGGGAAGATTGTTGACGATTCTCCATCTAGCAATGTAGAAACCATCGATGCGTCGGGCATGATCGTCATGCCGGGCGGCGTAGACATTCATGCCCACATTGCAGGACCAGATGTGAATGCCGGAAGACTGTTGAGGCCAGAAGATCACTTCAGGGACGTCGAGGTGATCGAGG
>JAWBNY010000178.1:0-2711 GCA_038826985.1 Bathyarchaeia archaeon
GGCGAACAGACTTCGATAATATACCAATAAAGCCTCAGAGAGTTTTCAAAGAGATCAACGAGTTCTTTGATGAAGATACGATCTTTGTTACAACCATAGGGCTGAACCAGATCTTCTCTAGCCAGCTCCAAAAGATCTACAAGCCGAGGCATTATCTAATTCCGGGTGGTGCAGGGCCGCTCGGTTGGGATCTGCCTGCAGCTATCGGGGCCAAGATCGGAAAACCGAACAATACTGTAGTTAACATTGTTGGAGACTATGGTTTTGGGTTCATGGTGGAAGAGCTAGCTGTCGCCGCGATGTATAGCATCCCTATTCGAACTATAATCCTTAATGATGGCCACCTTGGACTGATCAGGCAGGCGGAGGAGCTGCTTTACGAGTTCCACTACGAGGTGGATACATGGTATGACATAGAGGACAGCACACACCTAGTCGACTTTGTAACTTTAGCACATGCCTATGGAGTCGAGGGAGAACGGGTGGAGAAACCAGAGGAAATTAGACCGGCCTTAGAACGCGCTGTGAATGCCAAGGGACCATACCTCGTTGAAGTCATAATAGACCAAGCCACAAACACATCCTTCGGCCCCAGCATCGACAAAATAACTGAAAGAAGCTGACTCCTCCACGTGATTCCAGGAGAAGCCCCAAGATGTAATGTTGGTTAGTTACGGTAAGGGAGAGTTGTGACTATAATGCTTTCAGCCACGCCTCGATGAAAACCCTTTTCGAACCTGCAAGGACGGCTTCAGAGGATTCTCCAGGAGCAGGCTTAACCTCGAAGCTTACAACTGGTTTCGAGGTTACTGTCTTCTTAACAAAGTATCCCATGTTCTCCAAGGCCTTCAGGAAGGCAGCGAGTTCATCTACATCATTCTCACCATTTGCGATACCAAACCGCGGATGCTGGTCACCATACATAGGGTCAGCTCTATCCCGCATGATACAGTTGCCAACATGGACATGCTCAAGATATGCGCCTGCCTTTTTCACAGCTTCTGGCTTCTCATGTAACAGTGGCAGATGGCTGAGGTCAACCGTCAACCCGAAATTGCTAAATGTTGCCCTCAACTTCTCAGCAACTGCCGCAGCTTCAGAGGTGGGCCCGATTAGGCACCTCTTTTCGTATTCAACGTCGAAGTTTTCTAGGGTCAGCATTAAATTGCCCCTGGACTTAGCGTAGTCGCATAGCTCTCTCAGTGAGTCGACTAAGAGAGATGTTGCTTTTTGCTTATGTTCCGCAGAGGGCATAGGGCCGCTCAGTATGGTGCAGATCTTTGCGTCAACATCATAAGCCATATCGATTATTTGCTTCACTCCCTCAACAGACCTCTTCCTCTCCTGTTCGTCAAGAGAATTGAGGTTCAGTCTCTGAGCAAGCACCAAGGGTCCTCCACAGAAGACAACTTCCAAATTTCCCTCATTAAGCAGTTTTGCGAGCCTCTTCCTCGTATCCCTGTCTTTTACAAAGCCCACCTCTATAGCTCCAAAGAACTCGTCACCAATGATCTTCATAGCGGTCTCGATTATTGGGCCCTCACCTCTCCCGCATTCAGGGAAGATCATTGGATGGACAATTCCGACATGAATAAACTCGGTCCAAAGTCTATACATGATGAAGCCTTCCTGTAAGTTTATTATCTAACAATATGTGGTGCATCGTTAAAAACTTGCTAGTCCAATGGACGCTACTTCACTGGTAATCGTTAAAAGAGATTATACAGATCTTTACAAATTGGCTAAACAGGTCGTGACCCCTATGGTACAGTACAAGGTGTATGTTACAAGCAACGAAGTCCCTGAGAAGGCGCTTCAGATCCTACGCTCAATAGCAGAGGTAAGAATCAACCCTAAGGATGGCCCCCCTTCACGGGAGACCCTTCTAAAGGAGGTAGCCGATGTTGACGGGCTCTTCTGCCTATTAACTGAGCGTGTAGACGCAGAATTGATGAATGTAGCAAAGAAACTCAGAGTTGTTGCTAACATGGCTGTAGGATATGATAACATCAACGTACAGGAGGCGACGAGAAGAGGGATCGTGGTTACCAATACTCCGGGGGTTCTCACAGAAACTGTTGCCGACCTCACCATGGGCCTCATATTGGCTATAGCGCGGAGGATAGTTGAGGCAGATAGATATGTACGCTCAGGAAAATGGGTTATCAGCTGGACTCCTATGATGATGGTAGGCAGCGATGTTTACGGAAAGACATTGGGTATTTACGGTCTAGGAAGGATTGGCTCAGCGGTGGCTCGTCGCGCAAAGGGCTTTAACATGAAGGTAATCTACTATGACGTCATCCGCAACACGGAGTTGGAAAAGATATTGGGTATTGAGTACATGCCACTCGAAGACGTGCTTAAGGAATGCGACTATTTCTCGATACATGTCCCACTCCTTCCAGAGACATGGCACAGCATAGGTGAGAAACAGCTTGCATTGATGAAAAGTTCCGCGTTCCTAGTGAACACTTCAAGAGGACCCGTGGTTGACGAGAAAGCTCTGATAAAGGCTTTACAAGAAAAGCGCATCGCAGGAGCCGCTCTGGATGTCCATGAGAAGGAGCCTATAGACCTGGCTAATCCATTGCTGAAGATGGATAACGTGATTCTTCTTCCACATATCGGTAGTGCAAGCATAGAGACACGGACAGCGATGGCTGTGATGGCGGCTGAATCAATAGCTTCAGTGCTAAAGGGTGAAGTAC
>JAWBNY010000179.1:0-2636 GCA_038826985.1 Bathyarchaeia archaeon
CTTTAATTTATGTAGGCTTCTTAGGTGGTTGATATGGCTGATGAATTCCTGCATAAGAAGATTGAGCACATAGATGTAGAAGCAATATCTGGATTCTCAGGAATGCTGCATGCTTTTGAATGGACTTCTTTTCAATCCAGAGCCCTCGCACATTGTTATGAAGTCTACCGAGAGATGCTAGAGGATCCTGAAAGACCTACTATCTTCCTAGGATTAGCTGGAGCTATGGTTCCAGCAGGAATGAAGAAGCTTGTGTCTTTACTTATCAGACGACATATGGTAGATGTCTTGGTTAGTACAGGAGCCAACATGTATCATGACGTTGTGGAGGCGTTAGGTTTTCATCACTATATCGGCTGGCCAGACGTTGACGACTGTGAACTATACAGGCATGGAATTGACCGGATCTATGACATATTTGCAAAAGAAAAAGAGTACAGGACTGTTGATCAAATCATCAAAAACTTGGCTGATGTTTTGGCTGGTTTGGAAACAAATAGCATTTCATCACGTCGTTTCATGTATCACCTAGGTCAGTTTATTGATAAAAACGGGTCTGAGTCAAAGGGGGATTCTATCGTATGGAACTGTTGGAGAGTGAACGTTCCTATCTTTATACCTGCTTTCTGTGACAGCTCGCTCGGACTTGCAGTCACGCAACACTATATTCACTTTCTGAAGGAAAAGAGGAAGCCGCTTCTCATAGACCAGATCAAAGACAACTATGAGATCTTTTCTATCAAGAGAGCCTCCAAGAAAACAGGTGTAATCTATATAGGTGGTGGTGTACCTAAAAACTACATTCAGCAAACGGCATATCTCATGTGCCTTTTTGGTATACCAGACTCAGGACATGACTATGGTATCCAGCTCACGACAGATCGACCTGAATATGGCGGTCTCTCCGGATGCACCTTTAAAGAAGGTTTGAGTTGGGGAAAGGAACGTGTAACAGGTCGATACGCGACCTGCTACTGCGACGCAACAATCGCATTCCCGATAATTGTTAAAGCTGTGTTGGAGTCATGTGTCAACCTAGATAAACGTCAAGCTCTCCAGTTGCTTAAAGACTAACATATTCACTTTTAACTCCTCAATATAGGCGATGACTTTTAGATTTCCTCATTCTCGGCTAGCTAATACTTGCATTTTCACATGAAAGTGGGAGAATCTACATGACCGTTTATCTGGACCAGATATTAATCAAGCTATACAGTTTTGGGAATGTATATACGCGTGTTAAATACTCTTAGCAATATTGTACGTCTCATCTTTAAGAAATTATTAGTCTGGTAATAGAAAAAGAATGCTTAAATTTAATACGTCTACATCTAGACCATTTAAAGAAGACTTGATGGTTGTTAAACATGTATGGATACGCCGGAAAACTCTTGAGGGTAAACTTGACTTCACAAAAACTGAGCGCCGTATCCCTTGAAGAACAGACCGCAAAGGACTATATTGGCGGTACCTGTCTAGGTGTTAAGATGTTGTATGAAGAAGTTCCACCACAGGCTGACTGGTCGGATCCTGTGAACCTAATATGTATCGCCTCTGGACCACTTGGAGCTACGAGAATTCCTGGTTCAGGCACGGTAAGTATAGTCACAAAGGGAGCATTAACGAACGGAGCTACGGCGGTTCAGAGCAATGGGTTCTTCGGAGCTTTTCTCAGACTCTCCGGTTATGACGGAATTGTTGTACAAGGGGCATCAAAGAGGTGGGTATACTTGTATATTGGTAGAGATAAACTGGAGTTTAAAGATGCTGCACATCTTCTTGGCATGGACACGTATGAAACAGCAGATATGATCAAATCTGAGACAGGAGAAAAAGACCTAACCATGAGTGTACTCTCGATCGGTCCTGCTGGTGAGAATCTTGTGAGATTCGCAGGAATCTTCATTGACAAAGGTCATGCCGCGGCGCATAACGGCACAGGGGCAGTTATGGGCTCCAAACGATTGAAAGCTATTGCCGTTGCTCGGGGCACGAAGCAGATAGAGGTTAAAGACCCTGAGAAGCTGGCGGTCGTTGCAAATAAGATGTTTGAAAGAGGAAAAAGGTTCAGAGGAACACTGGATGGTGTCTATGGCGGCGGTAGGGAGAATCTGTTAAAGAGAGCTACATTACCTATAAGAAATTACCAGACCAACATATGGGACATCTCCGATGAGCAACTAAGCAAGTATCATGAGCCATATATTAGGCAAGCCTTCAAGGGACAGCCACACTCATGTTTTGCCTGTCCAGCTACTCATTGCCAGAGTATGATCATCACTGAAGGACCTTACGCTGGGATGGAGATTGAGGAACCCGAATATGAACAGCTTGCAGCTTGGGGGCCTCTTATTGACAACAAGGATATGGCTTCAGCAGCCATGCTTTCCAGTCTATGTGATAGACTTGGATTTGATAACAATGAGGCTGGATGGCTCTTCGCTTGGCTAATGGAGTGTTACGAGAAAGGCTACGTCACCAAGGAAATGCTGGGAGGTTTAGAGATGAGGTGGGGTAACGTTGAAGCAGTTAGACAAGTGATGTATATGATTGCACATCGGGTGGGGTTTGGGAACATTCTGGCTGAAGGCGTCATGCGTGCAGCTCAGAAACTAGGAATTGAAGCGGCAAAATCT
>JAWBNY010000180.1:0-2633 GCA_038826985.1 Bathyarchaeia archaeon
CTATAGTAGATGCATTTTTCAGGGTCTTCAGGACAGAATTCTGTTGATCCACATGGATGTATTGGCTGGTCTTGATGGCATTCCTTCGGAGCTCTAACTCTCTTGCTAGCGCCCTTTTTCATAGACTTCACATTCTAGAAGAATTCTGGACGTGGAAGGGACTTAATGTATCTTCCGACTATCGGTATCTCAAGTCCACATTTAGGACATCTCCTGTCTTCTCCGATAATGTACTTGGTAATAGCAAAACCAAAGCGACCTATTAGAAGCTCACCGCAGCTAGGACAGTAGGTATTCTCCAGCCTGTGGCCAGGAATGTTTCCAGCATAGACGTATTGGACTCCTTCCTTTGTAGCTATGCTATGAGCCCTCACAATCGTCTCAACGGGTGTCCTTGGCCTATCCGTCATCTTATATGTTGGATAGAACTGTGTGAAATGCAGCGGAGACGTTGATCCAGCCTCTTTCAGATGCCTTCTCGAAATCTCTCTTAAGGAATCATCATCATCGTTTACTCCTGGAATCACAAGTGTAACGACCTCAACATGCATCCCTAGCCGCTTAGCCTCAGCAACGTTCCTCCAGACGATATTTACATCTGCGCCGCAATACTTTCGGACTGCCTCTTCATCGCCTTTAACATCGAATTTTATCGCATCCATACCCGCCTCCCTGAGCATGCGTAATGCTTCAAGAGTCATGTACCCGTTTGAGACATAGGTGTTATACAGCCCTTTCTCGCGGGCGAGTGGAAAGACGCTTAGACTGTATTCAAAGAGCATCGTCGGCTCATTGAAGGATATGGAACAGCCATGGCACCTCTCATAGCCGATCGCGTTCACAAATCTCTCTGGACTTAGGTAGTATGCTTTAGTAGGCTGGGGACTTACCTTGCTTATATCGTAGTTCTGACACCATGGACATGTAAAGTTGCAGCCCCAAGTACCAATTGTCAACGCGTAACTTCCGGGCCAGAAGTGAAAGAATGGCTTCTTCTCTATTGGATTAGCGGACATTGAAGAAACATCTCCATACACAAGTGTATACAGCTTCCCCTCAATGTTCATCCGTGTCTTGCAAAAACCAACCTGCCCCAACGGGACGATACATCTCCTCTCGCAGACACCACATTGTACCCGATCATCACTTAGCCGACTGTAAAGAAGTGCCTCTTTCACATTTGGATATGACAGAAGCGTTGCCATTAACAATCTTTTTAGATAAACTCCTTCATTACCCTTTTCTAAATGACCAAACGCAAGTGTTTGAGAAGAATCCCTTAAATCACCAAAAAATTAGTATGACACTCAATCAATGCCGTGGATAGACAATTACCGAAATATATCAAGTTGTCCATATAGATGCCGTAACTAGATTTCAGCAGGTTTTGGTAAAGTCGGCAACTGACAGATGAAACCGCCATCCTCTGTTGAATCTTCGCATAACTTCAGGCGCAGCATTCTTGTCTCGTCAATAAAGGCTCTATACTGTAAATATAGTGGAGAGATCTCAACGAGAGAATAAAATTATGATAGAAGGTTTTCCCTATCGATTCCTAGATTTTGTGTCTTTTCCAGACCGCGAACAGTACATACGACCCTGCAACTAGCCCGAGTAAAACGGAAATGGCTGTTAAACTATTGGTCTGAATTGATGGTACTACGTAGCCACCAACTGGGATAGAGACACCCAAAGCATCTATCGACAAGCATCCTTCACCACTGCAAGTAACTTTCAGCGTATGGGCTCCAAGAGGCAGATTCACAATCCTTACAAACCAGTTCTTTGGGGGATTAGGCCAACCTTCGCCTGCTGGGGGCCATCGAGTATCAAAACTTCCTACATATATACCGTCAACATAAAAATCGGCTATTCCATCATTGTAATCGCTTCCAAAGAACCACACGTCGACTTCTCTAGTCTCTATAGGGAAAGAATATTCAGCAGAGCCCCACAACCACGCATAGTGTTCCAAAAGGTTATATGGCCCAGCCAATAGCGCATGTGGCATAGGATCCAAGGATCCTATCTCCGCCACATAATAGGCCATCTTAGTGTGCGTTTCTGGGTAGGTTATATCTTCAACAATTATCTGGACGCCATCACTTGCCGTTACATTAGAGGTTGCGGAAAACAACATATATATTAGAACTGTCAAAATAAATAGAAACCTAAGCATACCACTTGATTTCATATGCCTAGTGACCTAGAAAATTCCCATATATAAATCTTATCCTTAGCATCAAGATTCAAAAACATCAGAGAACCTTCCCATTTATAAATACCAGATGTCTTTATGAATTAAATATCTCAAACAAAACAACCAGTATCTTACAGCCACAAGGAATATTTATAACATCAATAGAACCCGAAATTTGCCACATATTTTATTGTATTGTATCGTAAGAAAAAGCATGACTGCCATCATGCATAAATCGCTACTGGAAAATATCTGTTTGAATATTTCAATATTGTGATAATTGCACATCTTTATAGTCAACGATAGCTCATTTATAATAAACGCATTGTAGCAAAGAAGTTGCCGACAAAACGGAGTCCTTATTTCACTAGTAATTAGGGAGAGGGTCCTTCACATTAGATACGATAGCAACGTCACCATCACCCATCTACCA
>JAWBNY010000181.1:0-2623 GCA_038826985.1 Bathyarchaeia archaeon
ACAATCTCATCACCAGCCTTCTTTCATGAGCGTCAACACTATTTAACTCTAGTGTGAAGCATCAATTTTAGATACTGCTAAGAGTGTTCTAGAAACCCTGCATTATGAGGGACAAGCACTAGTAAGGCCGTGTCCTTGAAAGCTGGAGGCACGTCAAGTTTAAAAGCTTCATTTTATCATTCCCATAAAATTAGGTAGGTTGTGGTAAGATGTCTCTTGCACCTTTTGTTGCTTCACCTCCAAATGTTGTGGAGAAGATGCTTAAGATGGCAGAGCTGAAGCCTCATGAAGTTCTATATGACCTTGGCTGTGGGGACGGTAGAATTGTGCTTACGGCGGTTCAACAGTTTGGTGCTAAGAGAGCTGTAGGTGTCGAACTGGACGAGGGGCGATATAATGAATGCGTGAGAAAGGTCAAAGAGGCAGGGCTTGAGGATAGAGTGAAGATTATTCACGCCAACATCCTAGACATTAGCGTTAAGGACGCTGATGTTGTTACGCTTTATCTGCTTACAAGCGCGAATGAGCGGGTGAGACCAATATTGGAGAGGGACCTCAAGTCTGGGGCGAGAGTGGTGTCACATGATTTCTCTATGCCGGGTTGGAACCCGACAAGAGTAGAGGAAGTAAGGGAGACTTGGGGCTCTCATACAATCTATCTATATAAGCGGCCCTAAAGTTTATGAGGTATGATCCGACTCAGAGTCCCCCTGCTGTTTGCATTAGTCCGTGCTACTAAATAGGATACATAATGTAATGCCAAAGTTGATACTTAGATGTGGACTAGATGCCTTGTCATAGTGATGCTCAGTTCATTACCGTGGCTACGTCTGGAGGAGTAGAGATCTCGGCTGATGCTAAAGGCCCTGTAAGCTTTTTCAACAGTCCATACTTCTCGCATGAATATGCTTCTGCAATAGATGTGTACTCTCAACCTTGCAAAGATGATGCGCTTAGCCCAGTTGATGGTATCCTCATAGAAAAGCGCATGGTGCATACCCCATATCCAAGGCATTTTCAGTGTTCTGGACTGGAGCATCTTCTAATTATTCAGTCGTCTCAGAGACGGGATCTGTTTGTAAGGATCTTGCATGCTAATTCATCTCTCGAAGTAGGAGATAGGGTGCGTGTCGGCGAGTTTATCGGGAAGCTTGTTAGAAGTGGGTTCTTTGACTTTTGGACTGAGAAACATTTGCATGTCGAGGTTCGTGGTCTCGGAAACCTAGTGAGGGCAAAAGGGAGTCTAACTATTGCTCCAAATCTTCCAGAGGGAGAGGTGGAAGGCGAAGCACTTGTTCGTTGCCCATATCTGAGAGTTGTTAGATGTTTTAGAGACTACGTTCTCGCAGAGGCTTTGGAAGGTACGGTATCTCTTGGCTTGTTTTTAGGGTTTGGCTGCTCTGTCCGTGGTAAGGTCGGGTTACTTGATGGGGGGATTCCACATTATGGGTTTGGCGGTGTGGTTTTCAGTCGCGGCGAAAAGGTTGAGGCTGGAGATCCTGTCACGCTATGGGGTATGATGGTGGGTCGGGTGTCAGCAGTTTATGATGGTATGGCCGTCTTCAGAAGCTATCCTTTAAGCGTTGAGTTGGATGGACATCGTCTGCATGGTCTTTCATTTTATCTCTGGCAACGTCCTCCCTTGTTGAAGCTGATTCCTAAGATGCCTATGGAAAGTTATACACTCTTTCAAGAAGGGGATAAGCTGGAGGTCTCCTTAAGGCGTATTCACTAATCTTTTTCCTCGATTAATTGCCTGTAATGTGTTAGCGACTAGATTCCGATGATTCTTCTTAGGAGGCTCTGCTTCTTCCTCGGGCGTGTCTGGGGTACAAAAAGAGGGGTCTGTATCACCTCTAGTTCGTTACCCTTACTGTAGATGAATTCACCGATGTTCAAGGAGGGCAGTTTCTCGACCCAGTCGCCGATCCAGTTCTTTAGGTATCTGATGTCGTTCAGCTCGTCAACTCTACCAAGGTATTTTTGTCCACAAAGGCTTACAGCTGTTTTGTCAACCGTGGCTGGGCGCTGGGTGATGAGAATGAAACGTAGGTTAAAGTTGCGTCCAACAGTCATTAGCCGGAGAACTTCTTGAGCCTCTATGGACTGCAGTCTCCCTTGGGGTACTAGTAGTTGACATTCTTCGAAGATTATTACCCTTCGCGGTCTATTCTTGAGGCGAACAGCCCTGTTGAATATGTCTCTTACTATGGTGGTTATGAGTTCTTTCTGCTGCTCTACATAGAGGAGGCTTATATCGTAGATGGTGTTCTTCTCTTTTGGATAGTCGATCTGTTGTGTGTTTTCGTAGTTTTGGAATCGGTGAGTGACTGGGATACTACTATTCTGCCATGCTTGGCTTGGGTCGAAGACGTTTACACCTATCCCGTTACGCATCATTTCATCCGCGATGTGGAAGGCTAGGTTTGTTTTCCCGTAGCCACTTGTACCAGAGATGAAGATTCCAGTACGCATAGCTTCGGCAAGGTCGAAGCTGAAAGGGAGGGGCAAGTTTATTCATGTTTTCTTCTATGTTCTTTTGTCTTTTATATTATGCTGCTTCCACCATTTTGTTTATTAGGTGATTTAATTCATCTTATGAGTTAGTAGCCCGGTGGTGTAG
>JAWBNY010000182.1:0-2594 GCA_038826985.1 Bathyarchaeia archaeon
CTGACATCTATCCTATATTTCTTGAGTTGCTCATATTGGCCCTTGTAGACTTCGACTTCAATTTGGTCTCCGCATTATTCCTTAAGCTCCTTTATCAACCTGAGTAAGAGTCTCCCACCAGAACATGGTGGCAGAGAGCAGGCAGGAGAAAGGGTTATTGAGGAAGGTAACATGCAGGGGATGCGGCAAGACCTTTTGGACTAACCGTAACACAGACCTCTGCTTTAACTGCGAAAAATGACTATTTTAAAGACTATCGGCTAATGTCCAAAGCTGATGTAGTAGACACCCTGCGGTTTCACCATACTCCTACTAGAGAAGCCACAACATCATAGCAGAAGGAGTTATAAATGCCAAAACTCTATGGATGGGCAAGTTCTTTAGGAGTTCTCTGATGAAACAGAGCGGAGGATTCAACTCGATTCTATGAGAAATGTTTGCTCCTGAAGCATAGCTGCATAGGGCTTAAACTCACACTTCTGTTCATACAATACCCCTTGACGCATGCTAAACCAGAATGCCTTACCCGAGCATTTAGACATTTAATGACGACCAGATAACCGAGTCGTCAGAAACGCCTAAATATCAACTCTTGACCTTCGTCTTAGCACATCGGGTTCTGACTTGGTCAGTGTTGAGACACGTTACATAGTTGACATAGCCATGCTAGTCACCTTTGTTCTCAGCGCAGCGTCAGGGTTAGTTCTCTGGTTTGCGCTTCCAGGCGGCTATGGCGGACCCGGAGGATTACGACCTAGAGATTTTCTCGCCATTGCTAGGCATGATTGGGAAGTAATTCATACATACAGCAGTCTAATTCTTACGATGCTGATCAGCATTCACTTCGCCATCAATCTAAGATGGATAATTCAAGTTACAAGGAAGGTACTCGGACTTAACTAGCTTGGCCGGGCAACCCTGACACTCGCTGATGGTGTAGGTGACGATTTATCATAAGTATACACTGTTGGAAATCGGGCTATTTTCTCCTTCAAGGATCTTAGGCGTCCAATCTCATAGGAGCTTCACTGAGCTTTCTGATGATGTCGACTACATGAACTTCCGCAACTAGTCAGGTATAGGTTTGGAAAGAGTCTGACCACTGGCTTGGACAATAATACCTAAAAGCGAGGTTGCAAAAGGCTATGCTGATGCGAAGTAAACAGGCTGCATGTATAGCTTTGATGGGCGGCCTTGCGGTGTTTGGGCTGAAGATGGTGGCCTACCTCATATCGAACTCAGTCGCCATGCTCTCGGATGCATTTGAATCCATCGTCAATATCGCAGCCTCTGGAATGATGCTCTACGCCGTACATATCTCAAACAGGCCGCCAGATGAAACACACAACTACGGCCATCAGAAGGCAGAGGAGGTCTCACGCCTACTCGAGGGAGGTCTGATACTTACTGCCACAGTGATGATTATCCATACCTCACTGGAGCGGCTTTTTTCGCCTACGGAGCTGCTTGAGTTGAATCTGGCTATTGGAGTCTCAATGTCTGCGACAGCAGGAAACGGCGCACTCTCATTGTTTCTATCGCGGGCCGCAAAGGCAAATAGCTCAGCAGCACTCGAAGGAGATGCGAAACATCTTCTTTCAGACGTGGCATCTTCAGGCGCTGTGTGGATAGGCCTCATACTAGCCAAGCAGACAGGTTGGAATGCCATCGACCCAATTCTTGCATTGCTTGTAGCCACGCTCATAGCCAAGATGGGTATCGAGTTGATTCTAAAGTCCTCACGTAACCTCATGGACGGGTCATGTAAAGAGGAGGAGAAGATAAAAGAGATACTTCTACGGCACAGAGCCCACTTCACCGACTTTCACAATCTCAGAACCCGTAGACAGGGAAACAAGATCTACTCGGAGCTCCACTTATCAGTTCCAGGCAACATAACCGTTGAAGAGGCGCATAGCCTAGCAGACCATCTTGAGGACGAATTGAAACATGAGATCCCGGACATAGACCTTACAATACATGTGGAGCCGCAAAAACGGATTAATACTGACTCTTGACGCACCCTCCAAGCAACGAAATACATTGTTTGCGATGACTTCACGGTCATACTGTCTCGCCTGCTTGAGGGAGACAAAACCTTTCAACTGTCGACTTGTGCTACAGGACATCAACAACACCTTAACAGAATACTATGGCTAGTAAGAGCCTCTACTTCAAAAAGGGATCCTACGTTCATTTCCGCGGCTCCAAGTTCAGCTACGGTAGAAGACGTATTCAAAAAAAAGAGAAACGATACTTTTGGCCATCAAGCTATGAGTAGAAGGCTGTAAAAGTTGGGGTTCTCATCCCGTTTCTTAACGACATCTATCGGGTATCCTGCATTGCGCACCGTGGCGTAGACATCGATACCACAGGCCTCCATAGATGGCCTAGCGAGCTCAGGTTTGACACATCTATCTAAATTGCATTCTTTACAGAAAGGGCATGGCCCTTCCCCAAGTGCGAACGCCCGGTATAGGCCGCTAAGAAACGCTTCCCTCTCTAGCTTCACAGCAATTTGATGGCCAGTCCTTGAGGGGCCCACTCTTATGAGCAGAGCATAAGTATAGTCTCTTAGTATTCTCCTCATCTCT
>JAWBNY010000183.1:0-2586 GCA_038826985.1 Bathyarchaeia archaeon
ACAGGCAGTCCGGCCTTTTGCATGTTACGGGCTACCACATCGCCAACAGCAATTAACTTCTTCGGCTTCTCATTATGGATAATCTCTCTAAGCTTGGGAATAGTGTTTTTTGGGGGGCCAGACACAAGCTGGCCAAATGGCTGCTTCAGCCTTGGCAGAATTTCATCGTTAACATGAAACAGAACTCTCAGCTCACCTGACCAGCAAGGCATAATGGCCAGGGCTCCTAATCTTTAGGTTTCTTGCTACAACCGATCTCTCAGGGTCGATAACTATCAATTCACCAACCCAGTCGTTAGAAAGAGAGGTGGATTTGCAGTTAGGACAGACGTTAGAATTGGATATGAAACGACAATTTCTGCAAGCACGCCCTGGCAAGTCTCCAAACCAGCCTCCTTTACTTCTTAACCGTCTGCTGAGCCCTAAACTTCTTTAGATCCTGCTCTATCCATTCCAACTTACCAAGAAATGGCTGACGCATCGTCATACCTACCTTTCCCGAAGCATCGCCTCTTGAAAAAGAGACTACGGTAATCCTTGCCCTGACTATGTCATCCTTCTTGAGAACCCTGCCGCTCTCTTTTGCCAGTAGGGCACCCTGCCGCTCATCAAAAGAGACAAAATCATCTATCACCTGCGAAACGTGAAGTAGCGCGTCAATAGGGCCTACTCTTACGAAGGCCCCGAAATCCTCGATCTCGACAACTTCGCCTTCAACCACTTCCTGAACTTCTGGAAAATAGGATAAAAGTGTAAAGGTGACGGTATGGTAGGTTGCGCCGTCGCCGGGAATTATCTTTCCAATCGGGTTAACCTTCATGTCGACAACAGCTATTACAAACCCATACTCCTTACCTATAATTCCTTCATACTTAGCTTTCAACTCTTCGTATGTGACTGACTCCAGTTCTTGTCCGAACTTGTTAGGAGGAATGCGTACAATGTCCTCGACCGTTATTAAGCTGAACATGTAGACACCAAAAGACGGTAAAATGTGACTCTATCGAGCTGTATGATTGACTTAGATTTATCTATATTGTCGAGATGGGAACAATTCTTTACCTTACTGTACCAAATTTTTGAATGTAGATGGACATTGCTTTTTCAACTTCTCGCTCTGCTACTTCTCTTCCATCCCATCCCTCAAGCTTCACCCATTTGCCTGGTTCTAGATCTTTGTAGTGTTCGAAGAAATGTCTTATCTCTTCTAGGATTCCTGCTGGAACATCTGAGACATCTTTTATCCTTTCCCAGTACGGATCTTTGGCAGGGACTGCCAGAACCTTGTTGTCTTCCCCAGCCTCATCACGCATCCTCACGAAACCTATTGGTCTAGCGGGGACTACACAACCTGGGAAGAGTGAGACTCTTGAAAGAACCATAATATCCATGGGGTCGTTATCAAAATACCATGTCCTTGGAATAATACCATAGTCAAACGGATAAACAAATGCCGTGTGAAGGACTCTATCAACAAAAGCAACGCCAGTCTCATGGTCAAGCTCAAATTTCACGTTGCTCCCCATAGGAATTTCTATAAGGGCATTCACAACCCTTGGTGGATCAGGACCTACCTTTAAGATTCTCCAAGTTGCATTCATATTGACTCACCGAATATCTAGGCGAGACCTCTGCCTTACAAATATTACAGGGATGTTATTATCTATTAGCTTCTTCTTTAGAGCCCTGTCATTCGTTGCAACAGCCCATCCTCTATCTGCCGCAACTCGAAGGATCAGGTCATCCACTTTCTCACCGGGCTTCGTTGAGACCTCCTCTACTGGAAGAGTGGATGCAACTGCCAACGCAAGAGATGCCGCCTTAGAAATCTTTGGGTTCTGACTGTCCCTTATCAAAGCTAGCTCCTTCAGGGTTGGGGCAAGTATAATTACTTCAAACTCTTCCAAAAGGCATCGCTCCAGTTCTTTAAAAATGTCAATATGGAAACGAAGCACATCGATGAGAAAGCTTGAGTCAAGAATAACTTTCTTTGCCATTGCATCAACACGTAGGGGAAGAAAGGTCTCGAGGAAGAAATAGCCTATTGCTTAGTAGATATCCCGAATCCTATAAGTCTCCAACTATCACCGATCCTCCGACTAAGCGCGACACGAGAACCAAGTTCCGCACAGACAGGTCTTCTTAAAGCGACCTCAACAAGACTGTTCCGTGTCGAAGTTACTGTACCTGAACTGACAGCACCACCAATATTCAGAACAAGAGGCTCATTCATCTTGATTTTCTCCGTAGCTGTCTGCGTATCGGTACCAACTACACGCTCAAAAAGCTGGACTTCCATCACAATGTGTTCTAAAACTGGCGGAAGCTTCCCTGGATGACCTACAACGTTTCCTACGAGGTTATCTGCCTTAGTAATCGCCGGATCCAGAAGTGTGCCCATCCCGATCAACCCACCAGGAGCTGCTTCTTCCACAGTCCTTCCACCTGCCTGCAGACTTGTTATCGTCGTAAAAAGGGGTTCGTAGAGAAGTCTCCCACCTTTCTCAACATGGATACCTGGACGTATTTCGACTTCGTCTCCTACTCTCAACTTTCCCTGAAGAATCGAACCACCAACTACGCCTC
>JAWBNY010000184.1:0-2554 GCA_038826985.1 Bathyarchaeia archaeon
CTGGTGTCTGGAAGGAAACATGAAGCAGAAGCCGCAGCAATACAGGCCATATATACTGTTGAACGGGAAGCACACACAAGTGGTTTGACAGACAAGATTGCTCAACTTCTTAGACAAAGGAGTGTGGTCTGACTTTGGGTAAATTTGATAATATCTCATTAATCGACGAGAGGGGGCTCCGACTCGACGGGAGGAGGCCGGAAGAATTGCGGCCTATCAGGATAGAAGTTGGAACCTTAGAGAAGGCTGATGGCTCAGCTTATATTGAGTGGGGTAAGAATAAGATCTTGGTTGCTGTATACGGGCCGAGAGAGGTGCATCCAAGGCATTTGGCCCTTCCAGATAGGTCTCTGTTCAGATGCCGCTATCACATGGCTCCGTTCTCCACAGAAGAGCGAAAGAACCCAGCACCCTCTCGTAGAGAGGTGGAGCTTTCAAAGGTGATCCGTGAGGCAATTGAACCAGTAGTCTTCACGGAACTGTTTCCAAGAACGGGAATTGACGTGTTTATAGAGGTTTTACAGTCAGATGGTGGGACGAGATGTGCAGGTATAACAGCGACCTCTCTTGCATTGGCAGATGCAGGCGTACCTTTAAGGGATCTGATCGTTGCATGCGCTGCCGGGAAAGTGTCTGGCCAGATTGTTTTAGATCTGTCCGACATCGAGGATCAGAAGGGTGAGGCAGATATGCCTGTTGCGTTTTCACCTAGAACTGAAGAGATCACCCTGCTGCAAATGGATGGAATCCTAAGCAAGGAAGAATACGTGCGCGCACTTGAACTGGCTATCCGGGGCTGTAGAATTGTTCATGAATTGCAGAAAGAAGCTCTAAGAAACAAATACAGCGTTGCTCAGGCGGATGTAGAAGACCGTGAAAAGAGCTGAAGATGAGGGTAGGTGAACCATACTTGATAGATTCATTCGAAGTTGCGAAGAGCATTAAGAGGAAAAGAATCGATGAGCTACTTGTTAAGGAGAAGAGGCTAGATGGACGCGGGTTACTGGATTATCGTGAGATAAAGTTACAGCACAGTCTTATCGACAAGGCGAACGGTTCTGCTCTTGTGTCGATAGGTAACACAAAAGTTATGGTGGGTGTAAAGGTCGAAACAGGATTGCCTTTTACTGATTCCCCTAATGATGGGGTTATAACCGTCAACGCAGAGCTTGTGCCTTTGGCCTCTCCATCGTTTGAACCTGGTCCACCTAACGAAGAGTCAATAGAACTTGCTCGAGTTGTTGATAGAGGGATCAGAGAGTCTCGAGCAATAGATACAACTAGGCTATGTGTAATACCTGGAAAAAAGGTATTCATAGTGTATGTGGATATCTATGTACTTGACCATGATGGTAATCTCTTCGATGCCTCTGCATTAGCGGCGATAGTGGCTCTTTCGACAGCGAAGATGAGGAGATACGAATTGTTGGGCGAAGAAATTTTCTTTAAGGAGGAACTCATAGGGCTCCCTATACAGAACCATCCGATAGAGGTTACGTTGGCCAAGATTGGAGACAAGCTTATAGTAGACCCCTCACTTGAGGAAGAGTCAGCTATCGAAGCTCAAGTTACGCTTGCCATAGATGACTATGATAACATCTGTGCAACACAGAAGAGTAAGACAGGGACATTTACCGTGAAAGAGATATTGGAGGCTGTTAATGTAGCGCAGATTAAGGCTAGAGAGTTACGAAAGAAGGTGCTGGATGTGATATCTCGATGAGTAGCAAATCTAAGGACTCCACAACAGGAGGTCTAGGTGCAAGATATGGCACCTCGGTTAGGAAGCGCGTCAGTAGGATAGGAACCCAGGTCAGACAGAAGCATGAATGCTTCAAATGTGGAAAAGTTGCAGTCAAGAGGGTTAGTGTTGGTGTTTGGCGTTGCGATGAATGTGGAAGTATCTTCGCTGGAGGCGCTTATACACCTGCCACCAAGGTAGGCACGGTGGCTAGACGAGGCATTCGGCAGTCTTAATATTAATCATCCGACGCTATTGTTTAGTCTATGAATATTAATCTAGAATATTTTGCTTACAGCGGCCGTAGGGATAATTCCGTCTTCACGAAGCGCTAAATTCATAAATATGGCTCTCAACATGGCCCATCTAGCTTCCAAAATGGTGAGTAGCTTTAGTATGGCACAGAACTCTATCGCCGACGTGAGGAGACGTGGTTTTTCGAAGCTTATGTCCGTTAAAGATGCGTTAAGTTCATTCTTTGAGCAATGCAAGCTTCCAAGGCTAGCGGCAGAAATTGTTCCGGTACATGACGCGCTTGGAAGAGTCTTGGCCGAGGATGTTGTTTGTCAACGTGACGTACCTCCGTTTAACCGGAGCGCAGTTGACGGGTTTGCGGTCCGGTCCGAGGACACGTTTGGATGCTCACCAACTAATCCAGTAGTCCTACAGGTCATTGGTACTTCATATGTTGCGAATATGCCTGAAATCACTTTGGGAAGACATCAGGCAATGAAGATCATGACAGGAGCACCTATGCCTCATGGTAGTGATGCAGTTGTAATGATAGAGTACACAGAACTCACACGGGAAGAC
>JAWBNY010000185.1:0-1100 GCA_038826985.1 Bathyarchaeia archaeon
CGGTGATATTGTGTGTTTGCTACCTTCGTTCCAAATAAAGTCTTTTGGGTTAAGAGGAGGAGAGACTGCTGAGAGAACTATCGAGAGAATACATGAGTTAGATGGTCTAGCGCTTGCAGCACATCCATTTATGAGAAGAGGGGTGGGGGCGAAGATCTGTAAACTCGATTTTGATGGAGTGGAAATCGATGTTAGAACACCTAAGAGCTACCTAGAAAATTCGGGTCTAGCGGTTATAGGAAGCTCGGATGCGCATACACGCTTAGGAGTCGGTTCATCCTATACTCTAATTGAGCTTAGTCCAAGTGACAAAGGTTCGATCATGGAGATTATAAAGATTATCAAGCAGAGACGGTGCCTTGCAAGGGTCTCTAGAAACAGAGCTCTTCTCCATGCAATCGAACAAGCAAGATGGCTAAAACCTAATTATACTTCAAGAATTCTCCTCTCTAAGTTGAAACACTTGAACAAGTAGGTTATGTATAACGTTTAGGACTTCATCTGGCAATCGTAGGCAACGAATTCATGGAGATGAAGTTCGAACCCGTCAAGAAAATCTCTCACTCTGTGAATTGGTACAACAGGGATCCCCCTTTCTACTCTTGATGGTACCTCACCCATCATTAAAATAATCGGATAGAGGACCACATGATCCCAGCCCCATAAAGAGAGTGAACTCCTGTAGTCAACTAAACACTTGGAAAGTTGCCAAGTCCGTACTCGATGAGCTTCTACCAATCTTTTTATCCTATGGGCCTGCCAACTTTTCTTCCAGCGCTTACATTCAACTGACAACATTACAGGTCTTCTCTGCGCAACCACGTCGATTTCATATCGTCTACCAGCGTAACTGAATCTGAAGTGTTTAAAGGTGAAGTACCCGGAATATCGCAACATATACTCAACCATTTCCTCAAAAACTCTCCAGCCAACAATCCTGCAAACTTCCTCAGCATCAACTCCCTTCTCCAAAAGCTTCAACGACAATTCTAGTTCAGGAGAACTGTCACCTCCCAAGTCACGAGCTTCCAAACTTAACTGCCTTCATCACTCGAGCTACATTATTCCTACAAAGCAATTGAACATTTTCACTAAGCACA
>JAWBNY010000185.1:1110-2500 GCA_038826985.1 Bathyarchaeia archaeon
AAGACTTCAATAAATCGAATGCTTAATCCCTGCCTATGATGATACATTTGCTTACAAGCCCTGATTTGTCATACAAAGCATAGACTAAACTAGCCTCAGTGAAACGAGTAGCTTCCTAAGCTCTTCTCTAACGTATTCGTTCAAAGGAAGAAGGGGTCTCCTCGGGTAGCCTCCACATTGACCTATGATGTCCAGAGCTGCTTTGACCGCTGGAACTCCATATTTTCTTGTTACAAGGTCATTCAGCTCAACGAGAGCTGCCTGTACTTTTCTTGCCCCCGCAAAATCTGAGTTCATAAAACATCTGTATATCTCAACACAATGCTTCGGGACTATGTTCGCTAACGCCACAATTCCACCAACACCACCAGAGGCAAGGCATGGAAAGATCAGGTTGCCAACTCCAGAAAGAATACTTATCTTCTCTCCAGCAACATTTATCAGTGATTGCATCTGCTTCATGTCACCGCTGCTATCCTTTATTCCTACGATGTTATCAAGCTCCGCGAGACGAGCAACTACCCAAGGCTCCATATTGACACCTGTAAACTTAGGTACGTTATACAGGATGATTGGAACATCCACAGCCTCAGATAGATCCTGATAGTAACCTAGGATCTCATTCTGAGATGGACATAGGAAGTATGGTGTCACAACCAAAACGGCATCGACTCCAAGATCCTTTGCCATCTTTGTCTGTTCTATAGCCTCTCGAGTGCTGGGAGCACCCGTTCCTGCAATTACGGGAACACGTCCATTCGCTTGGTCTAAAACAATCTTGATAACCTTTTCTCGTTCTTGAGAATTAAGGTAGACGGCCTCACCGTTGCTTCCACACGAGACTAAGCCGTGAACACCCGCTTCAATCCAGAAGTCTACGTCTTTCCTGAGCCCTTCTTCATCAATCTCACCTTCCTTGGTGAACGGTGTTATGTGAGGTGGCATTATCCCTTTGGGCTTATACAAAACAATCACCTTTCCACATCTGAAACACATAGACCCTCCGTTGAATACTTTTCAATGTTTCACATCACTTAGGTTGGATATCTTTCTTATCAGCCCCTTTTTAAACAACACACAATAACCTACAGTTAAACCTACACCAACAGTCAATTATTTACAAATTATTAAGTAGCGGACACATTAGCTACAACAGGGCTTGAAATGAAGATTGGATGTAGAGTCGAAGAGATAGAAACACCTGCTCTACTGTTGGATCTCGATAGCTTCCAGTGGAACATTGACAAGATGTTCAAATTCGCAAGAGAGGCTGGCGTCAACGTAAGGCCACATGCGAAGACATTCAAGGCAGCCGCTATTTGCAATAAGCTATTGGAGAAGGGGGCTGTTGGATTAATGACGCAGAAACTGAGCGAAGCCGAAGCTTTAC